>CAJYBN010000086.1 GCA_913064925.1 uncultured Peptococcaceae bacterium | reverse complement strand
GCAGTCCACCGGCACCCCCAGTATGTCTACGCGCATTTTACCACCTGTATATATATTCCTTGCCGCCCGGGGAAAACCTTGTAGCAATAATTTCCGACATAATTAGACGGCAAGCTTCGTTATTTTTGTTCCACTTCCGTTTTCAGATATTCTGTACATTATAACACGACAAACACGACACCCGGCGGTAGAATATACAACAGACCCCCGGGAGGAAATAAACCCGGCGGAAGCCGGGTTTGTCGCCTGCAAGTAGAAATAAAACTGCATTCATCCGGGAGATCGCCTGCGTTAAATGCCCCGGTACATGATGATGGTTTGCTGCTGTGCCTGGATGCCCCGGCCGTCCGTCCTGGGTATGGTGAACAGGTGGTTCTTTTCCACCGGCCTGCCGGCCACTACGTTTACCCCTGCGGTGAGGTCGGGAATGCCGTTGCCGGTAGGGTCCACCACTACGGCGCTGCCGGTCCGCACGATAAACTCGGTGCCCGCCTTGCCGATAAACTGCTGGCCCTTTTCCAGGGTGGTCACCTTCCATTCCAGCGGGTTAGCCGCCGGCATGGCCTGGCTCACGTAACCGCGCACGTATTCCTCCACGAAGCTTTTGGTTACCAGAGGGTCTTCTACCGACCCCGGCTCCGATCCCGGCTCGGCGGCGTCCTTGGCCGCGGCAAAGCCCACATACCCCAGAAGTACGGCGCCGATGAACAGGGCAATAACAAATAATCTGTTTTTTTGCATGTGCACCGGGACAATACCCCCAACTACGTAATTTAGCCATAATTATTCGCCATGAATCGAGCCCATTCCTGCACGGCGGCGTCGTGCCGCCGGGACCAAAAATTGCCACGCGGGGCGCCGCCGGCAGGCACAGCCACAGGCCGCCTGGCGCAGTCATAGGCCGGCGCCCGCGCAAGGCGGCGCCGGCCTGTGAACAGCCATTATTCTTTAACTATTTCATATACCTCGCCCCGCAGCAGGTACAAGCGAACCCAGTCGCCCCTGTCCAAGTCGCGGGCGTTCAACGCCGTCCCGCTTGCATCGTGGATATACACCCCTTCGTAGAGGTCGTAATCTTCCCACATGCTGCCCTCTTCCAGGAAGAGCTTGTCGTCGTCGCCCTCCATGTCCACGGCCAGCCTGCCGGTAACCTCGTCCATAAGCTCAAAGGTATAGCCGCCGTCAAGGTTCTCCAGCACCTCCACCCGGTCCTTCAGGCCCAGGGAGCTGAAGGTATCATAAGTCTTGCTGCCCGACTTCACCTTGCTACCGGAAGTAAAGTCCACCGTGGTGGTGGCACCGTTAAACAGCCGCAGAGTAACCTTTTTCTGCAGCACGTCCAGAGCCGTGATTTCGCCGCGCCGCGGCACCAGCACCTCTACCTTTTGCAGGTCGTTGCCGATGTAAGTAGCCCGCACCAGATCGCCGTCGTGCACGTCGTCAATATCCGGGTAAGCGACGCCCGGCACCACCAGATCCACGCCGCTCCTGATGTACAGCCTTTCGCTGTCGCCATCTTCGTCTTCCACCTTCAACCTGTTATAACTTTCATTGACGTCGGTGACCCGGTATGTGACTGTGCTGCGCAGGTTTATCTCGGTTACTAGGCCGTCTTTGACAACTATTTCGACATAATCGCCTTTTTTAATCTCGTCGAACTCGTTCCGGCCGTCCTCGCTATCCACGTCCACATCATCATCCACGATATAAGTTTTACGCTCGCCGCTGTCCAGCTGCAGCACCAAAAGGTAGCCGTCCTCGTCCAGGCTGACCACGGTGCCGCCCGGCGTATTGTCGGTCTCCAGGTATATGATTTCGCCATCCAACAGGCGGAAATTCACTTCCATGTCCTGTTCCAAGGCATCCAGGGAGCTTTCGCGGTCGTTCACCACTATCCTGGCCTCATCCCGTACTTCGTAGGCCAGCAAGCTGCCGTTTCCGTTTTTGAAGGTTATAACACGGTTTGTAGTATCCACGGCAAAAATCACAGCGCTAAGGGAATCCTTCACCTGCCGGCCCTCCACCGCCAGTGATACCACTTCACCGTCGTCGATGCCAACTGTAACCGTGTCCCCCTCGCTGATGTCGGAAAGGAAAGCAGTGGCCAGCCCGGGCACGGTCACCTCTACGCCGGGCGCCAGGCGGTAGGCCTGCAGGTCGCTGTCCGCTTCCAGCACCAGGACGTCTTTGTCAGCATCCAGGATGACCACTTTACCCCTGACGTCCAACCGGGCCGCCACCTCCAGCACCTCTACGGCAGTAACCCGGCCGTTTTCCACTTCCACCCGCACCCGGTCGCCCTCGCGTACGTCTTCCAGGGTAGGGAAGCGCGCCCCGCCGGCCTGCACCTCAATTTCCGGCGCCAGAGGGTAGGAAACCAGCTGCCCGCCGGCCAACTGCAGGGTCAATAGCTCGGCTTGCAGGTCCAGGTCATAAACTACCCCCTCATTTTGCGCAGCCGTTATAGGGCCCCGGTTCACCACGATGCCGGAAACGTACCCCGCGGCATTAAGGGTAACCTCCACCCGGTTGCCGGGCTGCAGCGCGTCGAGGCCCTGGGCCTGGGAACCGATAACGGAAACGGTGGCCTCCTGCGGCAGGTAAAGGGTTTGCAGGGTGCCGCCGGCTTCCTCCACCACGAAGGCGTTCAGCTCGGGGTAAACCTTCTTCACCGTACCGCTGACCACCCGGGCGACCTGCTGCCCCTCCAGCTTTTCCACGTACTTGACCGCAGAACCGGCGGCCACCAGCCTAACCCGGTCAAAGCGCTGCAAAGTGGTTACGTCCGTCATGGCATCCCCCACGTACACCACGGTGGCAGGGGTAACGTTAAAAGTTTGGTTCTGGCCATCACCGGTAGCCACTGTGAG
Source organism: uncultured Peptococcaceae bacterium (assembly GCA_913064925.1). Lineage (GTDB taxonomy): Bacteria > Bacillota > Desulfotomaculia > Desulfotomaculales > Desulfallaceae > CAJYBN01. The sequence continues at coordinate 8,366 of CAJYBN010000086.1, read as the reverse complement.
TTCCAGGTTGCTCACGTCCACCACGGTTCCGGTGACGTAGCCCGCGGCGGAGCCCGGCAGGTGTTTCTCCGCCCGGCCCAGCAGCGTAACCATTTCGGCCCGGGTCACGTACCGGTCGGGCCGGAAAGTGTTGTCCCCGTAACCGGTTATCAGCTCGTAATCCTGGGCCACCCGCACATACTTGACCGCCCAGGCAGGAATCTTATACATGTCGGCGAAGTTGGGCATCAGCCCCTCTTCCTCAGCCTGGCTTTCCTTACCGATCACCCGCACCAGCAGCCTGGCCACCCAGGCCCTAGTGGCTCCCGCGTTAGCGTCGAACTGGTCCGTGCTCTTCAACAGTCCCTGGCGCAGCGCCAGCCGGACCTCGTTTTCCGCCCACTTGGGCACGGGGAAGGGCAACTCGGGCAGCACCCCGAAATAAGAAGCCTGCAGGCCCATGGTGCGCACGGCCATGACCACGGCCTCCACCTGGGTGACGGTTTCCCCGGGCTTGAAGGTGCCGTCAAGGTAGCCCGCTACCACCCCCCGCGCGTGCATCTTGTAGATGTTCTTGGCCGCCCAGTGATCGCTCGGCACGTCGCTGAAAGCAGCCAGGGCGGTTCCGCCCCAGAGCAGCACGGAAAGCGTCATGACCAGCACAATAAGGCTTAATTTAAGCAGGCCTCTCCTTCCCATAGAAAAATTCACGCTCCCTTGCCAGTTTTTTCAGAATTACTTATTATTTCGACACCAGCCGTCCAAAACCTGCCGGAAAGCGAAGAAAAAGGCTTTGCCTTTACATACGCGGCGTCCTTAACCAAAGACGGGAAACAACGACAAATTGTTCCTCGCGCACAACAAAACCGGGGCCGGTAACCCCGGTTGCGCACCCTTTTTTCTTACCCGGCGCCGGTAGCCCAGATAATAAGAGGTAACCTAATTAATTTCCTTTTCTGAGTATGCAGGAGTGAAAGGCACCCCAAAACAACCCCCTGCCTACGCTCTCATTTTTCAAACTCCTCAATGACCGGTTCCGGCAGCGGCGCCCTTCGAGGACAGCCCTGCCCACCATCACCGGGGCCCGGGACCAGAGAATACCCGGGGAGGATTCCGGTTCAGCTCCTACCAGAAGAAACCGTCGCCTATTACACTTACAAGACTACCAATCGCCCAAAAAAAATACAGCATTTTTTAACACTGTATTTTGCATGGCATTCGCCAGGCGCTCATCAGCAGTTACCAAAATCCCCTCTTTCACTTTGGCAAGAGCCAGGTATAAACTATCATATACTGACCTTTCAAAAGCATTAGCAATTTCAAAAGCTACCGGCAACAGTTGATAACTACTGGCAATTTGCACCGGAAATGCCTCGTTAATGGCGGCAATTATTTTTCGCGCATCATTTGCCTCCAGCTCTCCCCTGCGGCATTTTTTCCACAACACATTGCCGATCTCTGAAAATATGAGGTCGGGAGAAAGTAGAAGGTATTTTTTCTCCCGGGACAATTCCAGAAATTCAACTGCTTTGTTGCTTAGAATCTCCGGAATATACCATTTGATAGCGGTACTGGAATCCACGATATAGGTCTTCATCGTTTTCTATCCTCGCTGATTAGTTCCGCGCTATCCGAAAAATGTGCTTTTTTTTCTTCCAGCTCCTTCCTGATATTGGCAGCCAATTTGATACTATTTTCGATATTGTGGCTAACAGCTTCTGTCAGGATAATTTTTAGTTCCTGCTGCAAAGATCTGTTGTTATCTCTGGCTCTTTTTTTGAGCTTATTATATAATTTTTCCGGAATATCCCGAATAAGAATGCCCGGCATTAACATCACCCTCCAAACAATGCTATCATTATGATAGCATTGTTTTTACAGCGCTGCAACAGCAACGGGCAGCGGTTACCTGCAAAGACCTCCATGGTAAACTGGAGCACTTCGTTCCAACTCATTGCGGTTTTTGGCACTCCCCTTCTTCTCTAAAGTGCCTCTCTCCAATTTTGATACCCGGAATTTCTAGTTCAACTGTAAGTGGTGTAACGTAGTTTACCCGGCGCCCAGTATTTCCCCCAGGGGTTCCCGCAGCTCCAAGGGAATGGCGGCGATCTTGCAGCGGCGCCCTTCGAGGACAGCCCTGCCCACCATCACCAGGGCCCGGGACCAGAGGATACCCAGGGGAGATTCCGGTTCCAGCTCATTCCAGAAAAACCCGTCGCCCTCCAGGGACCCGAACTTGCGGGTAACGGCGTTCAGCCTGCTCCAACCTCCCCGCTGCAGTAGGTACCTGAGTAGTTCCCGCTCTTCTTCGCCCAGTTCCTGCACGGCCTCTTCCAGGTTGCTGCGGCGGGAAAGAAAATCTTTTATTTGCTCCTCCCGCTCCCGGCGGCGCCGAGCGGGTTCCAGTTCGTAGTTCCAGCAAACCCCTTCCAGCCAGTGGGCGGGCATGTTCTTCAGCCCCCGGGCGAGGGAGGCGTCCACGGGAAGGGGTTTTGCTTCGACTTGTTGGCGCTGTTCTTCCTCGTATTGACGCACCAGCATATCCACGTAAGGGGGGAGGGAAAAGCCGTCTTCGGCAAGCTTTATTTCCCTTTTCAGTTCTTCTAGCTTTTCCCGAAATTCCTCCCCCATTTCCCGGCTGTCGATCCTCTCCAAATATTCGCGAGCCCGCTCCGGCTCTCCCATCTGCAGCATAAGCGCCGCAAAGTTGAACAAAAGAGCCGGTTCCTCGGGAGCTATTTCCTCCAGCATCTCCATTATTTCCAGGGCTTTCTCCAATTCGCCCTGCTGGCGCAGGAGATTGGCCAGGGTCATAAGCGCCGGGGGATAAAGCTTGCCTTCCCGGTACATGTCCTGCAGCAGGGCTGTAGCCTCTTCAACTTGCCCTTTATCCCGCAGCTGAATCGCACGGTTCACTATTTTATCCAGTTCTTCGTCCGGTTCAAGCAAAACAGAGGTCTTTTTGATTTCCACCAATCGCCTCTCCCCGTCAATGAACATGGGCACGGGTTCGCCTTCCCGCAGGATACCCCTGGCCATCAGAGCATCCGCCGCCGCCATCTTCAGGTAAGGTGAAAACCCGGAGTATTCCAGTACCTGCCGCCCCAGCTTCTCTCCCCACTCGCCCCCGTAATATACCAGGTAATACATGGCCTGGCCGGCGTTTCTGGAGCCGCCCTCCTCCAATATCCAGGCCAGCAGCGCCACGCGGAAATTGCTGTCCTGCATGTACTGCCGGCGCAGTTCCTCGTCGTCGCCAGCCTCTTCAATCATCTTCTGCAGTTTTTCCGCAGAACGAAGTTCGTAGCCCATTGTAAAGGGCGGAATAACGCCCCGCTCCACCATGAAGGCCAGCCGCTCCATGGTGGCAAACAGCTGTTGCACTCCGGCTATGGAGGACCAGAGGGATGCGGCCCGCTTGTAACGGCCAATATTAAAACAGGCTACCGCTGCCAGAAACTTGTTTTCCCAAGAAACATGATAAGATTCCCAGCGGCGGTAAAGCTCAAATACCATTCGGTGGTCTGCCAGGTCGGCAGCCGCCCGCATGATGGTTACCGTGTATTCCCGGAAGGGGTAAAAGCCATCTTGGAGCCCCGCACGGCGGAATTCCCTCAGTCCCTCCTCGAAGCTGCGCACGGCCTGCTGCAGCCGCCGGCGGGCCAAATCTTCCTGACCCACGGAGCAGTGAATCCTGGCGGCCAGGGCGTAGGTAAAGGGGTTCGCCCGGGCGTTTCCGTTTTCCGGCCCCAGGTACGGCTCCAGCACATCAAGAGCGCGCCGGGGCTCGCCGGCCATGAAGGCGGCCAGCGCCAGGTTATTGCGTATGGGGGTGGATTCTTCCAGTTCCAGGGCTTCAGCGAATGCCTTTTGGGCAGCCCGGAAGTCCTTCATATTTAGTAATTCTCTTCCTTTTTTCGTAAGTTCTTCCACTTTTTTGGATTTCATTTTTCCGGTGAGCACCTCTTTCAAGCTAAAAGTGTAACCCGACCCTGCCTGTAACACCAGCTGCCAAGTAGGCAAGCTGTAAATTTTTGCACCCATTTTTTGGTCTCAGGAGGGTTAGTTCTCCTTACGGATCTTAACTACCAAGGAATCTTATCCATGAAATCTCCTCTTAGGACCGGCGTAATTTTTGATCTTAACGGCTCTGGAACGTCTTTTAGCTTTGTATTTTCTACTTTTAGAATATCTACTGTATCAACTTTTGCTATCTGAGCTACCTCCCTAGCTGTAAGGCCTTGATTTTTTCGCAGCTCTTTAACCGTTTTCCTATGGATGCCGAAACCAAATATCAATAGTGACCTCCTCCCTCCAATAAATTGGGGGGCATATATGAAGCAGCACTTTGTCTATTTGCCATCAACACTATCCGGCAATCCTACGGGTGCTGACTTGCGCCAGAACTCCAGGAAAAATACCAGGAATACGCTCACCATCACGCCCAGCACGCCTGCCACGGCCATGTTCAGCATCTTGCGCGGCCCCACCGGTTCCACCGGCTCTATGGCAGGAGCCAGCAGCATGATGTTGCTCTCCCCGAACTGCGCCGTTTCTGCCAGCCTGGTCTCCTCGTACTTCCTGGACAGCATGGCGTAATTATTCCTCAGCACCTTTATTTTTTCCGCCAGGCGCTGGTCAATCATTTCTTTCTCGGCCAGCTCCGCCTGCAGCACTTTCAGGTCGGCTTGAGCTTTCTTGATTTCATCCTGCAGTTCCCGCTGGGTCGCCTCGAGGTCGGCCAACCTCCGCTTCAGGTTAACCTTGGTCTGCTTGAAATTTATGTAAACCGGGTTGATTTCCTCGTTGGTTATCTGCAGCTTGGAGAGGTTCGCAGGCAGCTCCCCGCCGGCCTTTTTGGTCGCATCGTAAAAATACATATCGTCCGAGAGCGCCTTCTTTGGTGGTCAGTATCTCCGGCGTTTTGGCCAAGTCTTTTTCCACCTGCGCCAGCGAGGCCCTGACGCTCTTTATCTCCACTTCATTGCTTACCAGCTGCTTTTTGAACCCAGTTATAATACCCAATTTGCTGTTGATTTCCTGCCGCAGCTCATTTACGCCCCGCGGCTGCGCCAGGAACTTTTTGTAATCGTCTACCGCCTCGGCGATTTTCCCCTCTTCCTCCTGCATGCGTTCAACTAGAAATACAGTGGACTGCCCTAAACTTTCCCTTTAAGTCTCGGATACAAAAGCAACAAATTCCTCTGCGACCGTATTTACTATATCGGTAATGAGTTTTTTATCTTTTCCCTGCAGCTTGATATTAATCAGGTTGGTTCCCTTAACAGATTCTACCTTAAGGGCCTTCTGCAGGCTGAAAGGATTATATTTCTCCCTGTCCAAATTGAGTTTTTCTATGACCCTTTCCAGAATTATCGGGTTGGAAACCTGGTTTACATAAGTTTCCACCGACATGCTCGGGTATTGTGAAATCATGTCCAGCAGCGTGTCCAGGCCGGAACGCTCTTCCGGATTAATTTGCGGCGGGCTTTTAACCATCAACACCGCCCTGGCCTCGTAAGTGGGTGGCATGTTAAAGCTTATCAACCCCGCAGCAAGGACGCTGATCACAGTCAGCCCGACAATAATCCACTTTCCCCTGAGCAGAACTTCAATTAAATCCCTCAAGTTAATTTCTTCTTCCAATTTTAAAGCATTCCGGCGTGTAAAACTGCGTTTTTCCAGCTAGTTATTTTCACTGCTTGTACTACCTTGCGGCAACCAAAAAATAAACCGCTGCGACCGCCAAAAGAGGGCCGTCTTGTACCAAAAGAGCCGCCCCCGCCTCCCGCGCGCGGGCGTCTTATTAAGCTGCATTTCTATGAGCTGTTATATCATCCAGCTTTTCAGTTTGTTTTCAAAAGTATCCGGTGAGTGGATCAAGTTTATCACGTTATCCAGAATAATTTCGACACCTACTAGAAATCCCCTTCTGTAACTACCCGAATCAACAAACCCCTTCTTCCTCAAGTGCAGCAATACCTGCTGGGCCGGGGAAAGAACCCTGGCCCCGCGGGGGACCTCGGAGCGGGGCATGTACTGGGCCATGTCCTCGCCCGGACACCCTGTAAAAATCAATGGGCCCCTGCGCGGGTCAGGCACAGGCAGGCACTGGCCGCGGACCACGTTCCCGGCCCGGAAGCCGTGTTTGCCCTGGGTACCCTTTCCTATGCCGATAAGAAATTCTCCCCTTTGCCCGCCCGCTTCTCCTTTTACCTGCAGGGAATACCCCAAGCAGCTTGGGCCCTTTCATCAAAGGAACGCACGAGGCGGATCCTGGGCTGGACAGAGATAATTTCGCCTTGCCAGTGAATTTTTTCACAAACCGTTATGGACTCGCCCATTATGACGGCTTCCCTCAACCCGTTAAGAGTTTCATAATATGAAGCCCGACCCCACATCTCACGGCCACATAATCAGCAGTTCAATAGCTGTTATACTTCCAACAAATCCAACAAATTCTGCTTGAGAAAGGGATAGAAATCCATATAGGTGATCCAAACGCGCTCTTTATACTCGTAGACTTCTTCCAAATCGCGGCAAAACAGTATCTCCCCACATGAGGCATGGTAAGCGAAACTCGGAGAAGCTCCGTTCAATTCGTTAATATCAACAGGAAGCTGTAAATCGGCAGTTAACTGCGTACTTAGCCTCATACAGATTGCCATTCTATCTTCAGCCGAAACGTTTGTATCAAAATAAACGGCAACGTCAACGTCGTGAAAAGGACGGTTTTCGGCAAACGAACCGTGTAAGAAGGCAAACCTTATCCCTTTCTTTCCCTGCAGTGCCGAGGTTATCTTGTTAATAATCCTTTTCCTTTCACGGGTCTTCACAGTGTAAGTATAGTCTTGTTTGTCAATCACCACTTTCATCCTCCTGTGCGGAAACTATACGGGCTACCTCGCGCAAAAAAGCATCCACGTCCGAGAGTTCCTGCCGCATGCTCCCAAGCATTTTCCTATCGTCAACTTTGCCGTAACCGTGAACCAGTAGATTGCGAAACCTTGCCATGTCAGCCAGTTTCCGCGACAGTTGGCTATCCATAACGCCTTCCTGGCCGAGCAACAGGAATGCCTCCGCATAGGTGGAAGGAGCTTTATCGAGCAGCCTGGCACAGAAATGATTGGCAATGTTCATGGCTGCCTCCACCATTACAATAAATGAATAACGTGCCGCAAGGACTGCCTCCTTGTTGCTCAAAAAAGTTTCGTCACTCAGATTCGCATATTGGCGTAACATGGTAAGCGCTTCCCGGATATCACTCACTTTTTCCCGGATCCTGGCAATATTCAGCTTGCGGTATTGCATCGGCCCTACCTCACATTTTTGTTCCATTTTACAGTCATTTGTTCCAGCAGTTGCCTGTGCCAGCCTTCGCTTTTGGGCACCGTTTGGTCAATTTCCCGGGCTATATTAATGAAAATTTTTTCCATCCCGGAGTAAAAATCATGCAATATAGAAGCGCACGCCCTTACTCGCACGCTATTGACCTTGAGTTCCCGCATCCTGGTAACTGTTTTAAGTTCTTCCACCAATTTCTCAAGGTGTAAAAGTTCTTTTCGCACCCGGACTTCCAACAAAGTTAGATTCGGGGTCATAATTCCACCCCCTCCTTCAGGATATATGCCCGTACTTCCGGGTCGATTTTTTCCAGTTCCACCAGGTCAAAGTCAAACGGCGCTAAAATATCCATTACTTCCGAATACAGCTGCCAAAAATTTACCCGGCTGTCCAAGCCGGAAATCGCGATGTCTATGTCTGAATGCTCCATAAACTTGTCTTTGCGGAGCAGTGAGCCAAAAAGAAAAACTTTACAGCGGTATTTTAGTTTAAGATGGCCGGCGGCCCGCGAAACCCGGTTCATGGCCTGCCTGTATCGTTCCTTCGCTTGTTGTTCCTTTTGTTTCCTATATTCCCGCCAGCCAGCCCGGTACTTGGAAATTTGTTCGGGCGTAAGCATATCCAATCCTTCCTTATCCCAGTTTATCCACCATTTTCCTGTATTTATTTTCATTTTATTATTAATTTCTCAGGCGGGTCAATACTTTTCGATCAAGTTTTAGCCGCAGCGGCTGTAACTCGCTTTTTTCTACCGTCCGGTCTTTGAGCCGGATAGTAAACGGGGACATCCTGTGTACCACCGCCCTGCTGCGCTCCAAGAGCTGGCGCGCGCGCTTTTCGGTGCAGGGCATTAAAGGTTTCTTGTATTTATCCAGTACAAACACCACAAAAAACAATCTCCTTCCGGAGACCCCGTAAGGGGCTTGTTACGCGCCCGGGCCGAACCCCACCCAGGCGTCTCTTCTAACCAATGTTAAGGAGGTTTTTGCGCGCGGCACACTGCTCGCTGACACCCCCGCTCGCTGTTTAATGCCGCGCCACAG
>CAJYBN010000085.1 GCA_913064925.1 uncultured Peptococcaceae bacterium | reverse complement strand
CTGATATATACCGGTGCGTCCGCTACCCGCACGGGCTGTGCCTCGGGGGTCAGAACCATATAAGTACCCTGCATGTCCAGGTCCCAACCCGGCGGCACCTCAATTCCCGCCGCGCCGGGGGCGTCGGGGAGCAGGTCGCTTACCGGCACGCTGTTGATGTTCAGCTCGGCCAGCATTTCGGCACGCACAGATTCGACCATGCGGTCCAGTTTGGTCTCCGTAGGCATGCCGCGCAGTTCCATGCCATGAAGGAAGAGCTCAACGGCCAGGCGGTCCTTGAAGCGCTGGTACTCCTCGGATGAAAGAACGGCCAGCTTGCGCAAAAATTCTTTGTTGAAGAGTTTTAAAGCCGTGGGGTTTTCTTCAGTTTTCAGTTTTTCCAATACTTCTTGCAGTTCCCGCAAAATATCTTCTATGAAAACCACCCCCTTGATAACAGATTCTTGGTGTTACGCGCAACAAACACTGTTAATCCAGATGTGGCGCGGTTTTTTGGTGTAACTTTTTGTTACAATTAGTACCCATTCGCACCGGCCCAGGCGGTGCGGTTGTGTAGGTTGACCGTCCCTCCCCCCTTGCCTTTTTTACCGGTCCCTCCGGCCCGCCCTGCGGGGGCGGCAAAGTTCATGCGCTTTTTCGTTTCTTCCTGTATTGGAGCCCACTTCAAACACTCTTCTTTGACCCTTTCCCACCCGCTTTTTATTGCCGAGAGCGCCCGGCGTGAGAGGTTAATAGGGTGGATTTCGCTCATCACCTTTTTGACCGTTTCATGCACCCCTACAAAGAATGCCTGCATCACCGCCGCCATGGCCAGTTTTTCGATCACCCGGCGTGAGCCGGTTTTTATGACCCGGGCCAGCTCGAACACCGCCGGGCCGGGAACGCCCGCTATGGCGGCACGTTCGGCTTGAATCTCGGTGGAAACTATGTATTTAATTTCTTTGCGGTTTATTTTGTCCGCCGGGGGGCAGAAAGGGCCCGGGTTCACCCTGGGCACAGGGGCCGGGTCGATTACGGCGGCCACGTAGCTGGCGGCTTCGTCGCCTCCGTTGCGGCGGTATATTTGGGCAGCTTTGTATATCTCGCGTGCCACTTCGGGTATGCGCATAACCCTCATAACTTCATGGTAGTAGCTTTTGTCTTCCCGTACCTTGCCGGGGCCGCGTTCACCCCTTTTGCGGTTGGGTTTCAGCCCCATTTTCTCCCGGGTGCGCATGACGGTCTGCCTGGACACACCCAGCGCGTCGGCTATGGCTTGATCGGTCATGCCTTCGTCGTAAAGTTTCATAAACTTGTTACGGTCTATCTCTATAGCGGGCCTGCCGCCCTTTTTATTTTGGACATTTTTTTGGAGATTTTTAGACATTACTATCCCCCTACAGTATGATTTATAGCCAGTTAAAGATATTTTTTATTATATGTATCGCCTTTCTAATGCCATGGTAGCATATTTATTCTATTTAGTCAATTGTTTTTCTACTGTAGGGAGATATTTTTGAAAAATTTGAACGGCCCCGCAAAAAAGCGGCAAAGCGCAGGTTTTCCGCGCCTTACCGCCACTGCGGGGCATCCATGCCCCCGCCGGCATTGAATGTCTGCTGTTCTTTTATTTTGGTGAATTCTTTGACGAGCGCTTCGTGCGTAAGGTTCTGCTCCGCCCTGGCCACGGCCAGCTGCCTTTCGGCGTATTCGACTTCTGCGGCCTGCAGTTTTGCCAGCGATTCCCGGTACTGCTCGGGACCTCTGTCTATTTCGTCCTGTATCGCATTCACAGCTTCTTCAGCCTGCCTGTATTCTTCCTCGGCCTGCTTCAGCTGCGCGTCGTAGTCCGCTCCGCGGGCCGATTCTTCTACGTTCAACAGCGTCACGTATTTTTGTTCCGCATCGTGAAGGCGCTTTTCGGCAGCGGGCAGTTTTTCCTTTTCCAGCTTTTCAAGGTGTGCGGCCCGGGGACCGTAGAGGTTTTTCAACCTGTTGTGTTCGGCTTTCGCCGCTTCGTATTGAGGCTTGTAGTTTTTGAGATCCGCCCTGGCCGTTTCCAGCGCCTGCCTGGCTCCTTCCACGTGGACACGCGCTTTTTCGGCCGCGGTAACGCGGTCGGAGTCGTACATGCCCGCAACTTTGTCCTTGAGTCCCGCAAGCCCCTGCCGGTTCGCCGTCACGTCGTAGCCGAACACCTGGCGCGAAGCGCTGGAGGCGGGGTCGCTGCTCTCCCCGGCGGCATAGCCTGTAGGTGAGTTCAACATATCCGCTCCCTTCGCGCCCAGTCCCGCGCCGAGCGTCATGCCCAGTCTGGGATCGCCGACCGTTGCTCCGGAGATCATGCCGCCGGCCATCATGCCGGTGGCTACCATGCCGGCGGTCGCGGCAACCCTGCCCGCGGCTCCGGCCGCGCGGAGGGCCGGCCCGGCAGTGGTCCCCGCAGTGCTCCCGGCCGCGCTTTCAAGGGGGGCTCCCGCCCCGGGCGCTGCGGGTTTTCTGCCGCCGAGTATCTTCCCCAGCGCGGCCAGCCCGGCAACGCCGAACATGACCCCGGCCGTCCCCGTCAGCCCGGGGTTGAGCGTCTCGGCGCCGATAACGCTCCTAACCATCCCGGCCATCCCGGCCAAACCGAGAAGAGTTGCCAGCTTGATCCAGAATGCTTCCGGCGTGCCGTCCCCCGCGGCGTCGATTATGAGCAGCAGAAAGGCAAGCGCGGCGGCGTGAGCACTCTGAAGGAATATGTTGGCTATCAGTTCCCTGAACCAGATGCCGATGGTGAACCTTTTCGACGGCGCGATGGACACGACCGCCACAACAGGTATCAGCCCGATGAGCAAGGCTATGATAACCTTGCGCATGATGTACTGAAAGTTAAGCACACCGATGGACAGCGCGGCAATGAAAGATATAATCGCGTCGCCGAGAGTAACGTTGCTGTCGGCTAGTATCAAACTTTCGAGGAAGGACTGCCCCGTTTCCAGGTACGGCTGCGCAATGCACTTAAACTGCTGCACCAAGACATAGTTGAGGTCGAAAACGAATGTGAGCAGCTGCGCGCCGAATTTGAGCACGACCATGGCCAGCGCGAAGCCTATCACGTATTCCCGCAGGCCGATTTTTGATTCGGGGTTGGCGGAATTGTAGAGTATCCCCAGCACCAAAAGAACTATGACGACAACCAGGTGTATGGGCATGAATTCCGTAAGTTTATCGTAAAAGGTTGACAGGGCCCTCATTTCGCTTTCGGTGAACACGTGCAGGTAGGGCAGCTCGGCCTGAGAAGGCAGGCCCGCCTTGAAGGACGTACCCACCGGTTCCATGAAGATCAATTCTATCGGGTCGTACATGCCCAACACTTTTACCATCCAGTTGGGTATCGCCGAAATTATGCTCGCGGCAAGTTTTTCCGGCCAGGTAACGTTTTTGACGTATTCTTTTCTGAGGTCTTCCGTGCCTGTCGAGGCGCTGCCTTCCCCCTGGGGCGCGTCGCTTACCGTGACGCTGGTTTCTTCGAACCGCCAGCTGACCGTACCGGTCTCCACCCGGTAGTGCCAGGTTTCGCCGGGGGATACATCGTTATCAGTCCAGGTCATTTCCATTGTGCCTTCCCGGGTTAAAGGCAGCGTGGCCACAACCTTGCCTTTGTCTTTCATGTACCGGCTGTCGCTTTTCTTGATTGTAACTTTGGTGTCCCCCCACATCGGGCCGACGTCTTTGCGGACGTCGACCTTCCATGTCAGCACCACTTTTCCTTCATAGGTTTCGGCGCGGAGGTCGTACAGCTTCGAGCCCCGGTATGTTTCGGCGCAGGCCGGGGTTGCCGCAAGGATAATAAATACCGCCAGTACGACAATATTCAGAATTTTTTTCATAATGTCACCCCCGCGATTTCATTGGGGTCGCTGGTAAACCACCTGTATTCTTCGTCCGTTGATTTGCCGAAGAATATCGACGCTTCGGTATCGGCCTTGATTATCCCCCAGCCCTTTTTGGCGCTCAAAAGAAAGGTCGCCTCGCCCTCGGAGAGGTTGAATTTTTCTTTCACGGCGGCGATGTCTATCGCTTCCTGGCGCATCATGATCTTGGTGGAGGCGTTCTTTAAGACGCCCAGGCCCTGGGGCACCCTCAAAAACACTTCGAACCCCTGAGAGGCGGCGCACATGGAGATGTTTCTTTTCCTGGCCCGCCGGAAGGCATTCTCCTCCCAATCGGCGGCTTCGGGCTCATTCATCATCAGCTGGGCCTCGTCGGTGATGATGCGCTTTTTAATCTTCCGGTTGCGCCCGAACGCCTCCCATACCCACTTGGTGGCCACAAACATCCCCAGGGGCTTCATGATGTCGTCGTCCAGGTCAGCCACCGAGAAGGCGAAGGCCGGGACGTGCCGGATGTCTACGGTGGATTCGCAGTCGAAGATGGCCTGGGACTTGATGCCGCCTTTCCTGGTGAAGGGTTTCAGTAGTTTGACGACCTCGCCCAGGTCGGGTTCCTGTTCCATCAGGTCGTAAAGGTCCGACAGCGTGGGCATTTTCTTTTTTCTGCCGGCGACGTCGATTGCGTCCCCGGTCCAGGAATTGTCGTACAGGCTGGCGGGGTCTTCCGTAATGCCGTAACGGGCGTACACTTCTTTGATTTTTTCCTGGATCAGCACCTTGACGTGCCCGGTCAGCGCGCCGGCGTCGTAGACCCTGATCATCTTAAACACCACGGCCTGGACGGCCTGAATGGCCCCGTCCAGGTCGACGCGTGCTGCGCCGTCTTCGCCCTCCTCGACGTCGACGTCGAAGATGTTGATCCGGTGTTCGCTGTGGGCCGAAAGTTTGATGTAGGGACAGCCCAGGCCCTTCATCAGGTTCTCGAACTCGCCCTCGGGGTCAATGATGGCCGTGACAATGCCCAGGGGCACGGAACGGGCGACCAGGAGTTTGATCAAAAAAGATTTGCCAAAGCCCGACCGGCCGAAGATGACGATGTTGTAGTTGCCCATGGAAGGTTCCCAGGAATCGTACAGTATCACCCCGCCCTGGGGGTCCGTGCCCAGCACGACGCCGTCCTTGTGCCTGATACCCCCGATCCCCAGGGGGAGCAGGTCGGCGATGTTCGAGCTCTCCATGTCCCTGAAGGCGTCTTTCACGGTTTTGCTGTCCAGCGGTGACATTTCCATCAGGGCCTCCAGGTGCCGCCCGTCGGCCGCCCGCAGGTGGATTCCTTTGCCCGCAAACCTCTTCACAAGGAGGCTGCCGAACCGCCTGAAGGTTTCAAAGCTAGTTGAGGACACCAGCGCCTGCACCGAAACGAAAAAGGGCTTTTCCGCCTCCATTCTTATCGCGCTGTGCTTCTCGCGCAGTTCCCGGATCTGGTTCAGGGTCGCCTGCTTTTTGGCCGAGTTCTTCTCGTCCTCGTACTCGGCCTCCAGCTGGGCGATCTTCTGCTCCAGCTCCCACAGAATGCGCGCGGGATCGGCGGGAGTGACGTGCAGGGCGATGTCGCAGTCGGCCTCCCCGAAGTCGGCCAGGTAAAGCGGGGTGAGCATGCCGGCGTAGGTGGTGCCTCCCGTCATGGCGGCGTAATAGCTCCTGAAGTACCTGACCATTTCGGCGGTGGCTCCGACCTCCACCCAGTAGTCGTTTCCTTTATTTGTTTCTTTGATCAAAGCGGGCGCGATGAGGTCGCGATAATTGGCCGCGCCATTAAAAATGCCGGGCTGGTCCTTGCCCGGGAGTTTGGTCTTTTGTTTTTTTCTGAACAGTCGCTTCAGCATGGCCATCTCCCTTCAGCTTAAATATAGTGATTTTATCAGGTCCCGCTTTTTTTCCTCTTCCGGGTTTTCAGACTGTTTGCCGGCACCGGGCCTTTGCTTCTTTCGCCCGGGTTTTTCCGCTGTTTTACCATCACGTTCAGCAATGGATTGCGCGACGGTTTTTAAGTACAGCAGCGGCTTGCCGATTTCCTGGACGGCAGCCGCCAGGGCCAGTTCCTGTATGGCCTCCAGCACGCGGTCGTAGCCGTAGCGGTTGTACAGCGCGCCGACGAAAGCGTAGTCGCCCTTCCTGGGCTCTATGCCTTCTATGGCGCGGTATTCTTCGACCAGCTCGGCAATCAGCTCCCTGTTTGACGGCCCGCCCGCCCCGGCCTTTCGACCCCGGGGATCTTCGAAAGTTTCTGCATCTGCTGCACCCGCTTGTGGGTGGCTATCGCGTTTTTCTTTTTCGTTTTCAGGGGTGGCGCCGCCGGCAGCGCAGGAGGCCCGAAGGGCCGATGCGCTGCTGTTTGTATCCGAACGAAGTGAGGATACAAACAGCATATCTTTTTCTTGTTCACTGGGTATTGTTACCTGGGTATTGTTAGAGGTGCTGTCAGCACCCACCCCGGTGCTGTCAGCACCCAGGTGGGTGCTGTGAGCACCCAGGTGGGTGCTGTGAGCACCCACCCCTCCTGATTTGGCAGGGTGGGTGCTGTGAGCACCTACCCCCTCCGGTTCGTTTTCACGGGCCGGCGGGTCGCAAAGTATGTAGACGTTGCTCATGTTCTCACCATCGTCCTTGACGCGGTTGATTTTCTTTATCCATCCCTTTTGCTCCAGTTCGTTTACGGCTCTTTTGGCCGTATCGCGGCTAATGCCGCAATCTTTGGCTATCCTGTTGTAGGATGGCCAGGATTTGCGTCCATTGTCGGCACATCTTGCCAAATATAGCCTTACCAGCTTGGCGTGTGCGGAAAGGTCGGACCCGAAAACTTCGTTGCAATCCCAGAACCAACCGCGTTTACGCCCGTCTTCAAAAAAGGTTTCGCTTTTGTCCATAAACAACACCTCCGGAAATAAAAAAGGCCGGCTGTAAAAGCCGGCCGCTCGCGTTAAGCATCGGATGCTGCCGCGGTTTTGTATATTTCGGGCGTTTTGGACCTTGCAAACAGCGAAAAGACCTCGCTCCTGTCCGCTTCGGCCAGGAAGTAGCTTGACGCCATGTCCCGGTTGAATGTCTGGTACAACATTTCAATCACTCCTCTTTTGTCGAGGACGTAGGATCTGATTTCAAGGCCGCTCAGTATGCCCTGTACTATGGAGGCCGCTTCATAAAGTTCGTCTACCGCCAGGCGGCGCATTTCATCCGGGGGGAGCTTGGCCTGGCCGATTTTGCCCAGCGCCCTGATGGCCGAGTTGACCAGCGGGTTGTCCGTTTGGATGCCGCTTTCTATGCCGGTGGAAGCCGCGTCTATTTTGAAGATAAGGTAAACGCGGCGGCTCCGCTGCTGTTTTCCTTCTGATTCGGACTGAAGCCAGTCGGCCAGGCGGGCGGCGTACCCCCCGATGTTCTCCCCAAAGCGCGCGCCGGACCGGCGGTAGCGGTCCAGGTAGTCCTTGAGGTTTACGTACCTGGTCTGCACCAGGTAGGTGTGGGGTATGTTGATGGAGTTGGCTATGCTCCTGAATCCGAGCCAGATCGCGGCCTGTTCGTCCCTGCTTTTCAGGTCCAAGTTCACGGGCTCGATCTCCATCACCAGGCGGAACCTGTATTCCGGCAGTTCAATTATGCCGTCCGGGTGGATTTCTTTAAAGTTAATCAGGTCCTGGGCGGTCTCCGCTTTATTGCGGGGCCACAGCAGGTATATCGCCGCTCCGGCGGCAATGAGAAGCAAAAGGGTCTGCAAATTTATCTCCTCCAAACAAATGTTTTGCGGCGCAGCCTGTACGCGGTCATGTAGTAAAGATAGACAGCAAAATTGAGGCCCGTTCTCCCGTGGCGGGCGAAGATGAAGAGCGCCGCCAGGCCCAGCGGGATCAGGTGGTGCAGGTGAGCGAACACGATGTTTTTAAAGGGCAGCGCGGGGACTATCTGGGACAGCCGGTAGGACAGGCAGCCCCCGGCCAAAAGGGTTAAAATCTGGGGCAATGACAGGCCCCACGCGATTTTTGTGGGGCCCGTCCTTTGCGCAAGCGGGTGGTGCTGCCCGTACATGTTATTTTCCGTACCCCAGAATGCCCAGAATTCCGCCCACGATAGTCTCAGCGCTGTACACCCCGATAATGCAGATGATGAATCCCGCCGCCAGCTTCTTGGCCCGCGCGATTGCCTCGGGGTTTCCGCCGGCTCCCCAGAACACGAAGCCGGCCCAGATTACGAACACGACAGCGACTACGGCGAAAATGCTGCGCACGAAGTTGACGATGCTGTAGCCGATTTTGTCGACTTCGTCTCTGATGGCTTCGCCTTTGTCTCCTTGGGCCTGTTCTACCTTGCTGATCAGTGAGTTCTCATCGGCGAAGGCCGTGCCGGCAAATGAGAGCGCCAGGCATATGAGCAGCGCTATGGCTATGACTTTTTGCATAACTTTTTCCCCCTTTTCCTTTTGTTAAAGATTATTATCGAGTTTGACAAACAACGCACCCGGTGGGCCGCACGTTCCAGGACGTCCGCCAGTTCGTGGATTTTTTCCGGCTCGTGCCGGTTTTCTTCGATCGCTTTGTTAATAGCGCTTATTAACTGATTAAAGCTCATCAAACCACTCCCCAAAAAAATATCAACATTGTGGCCGCCAGCGCCGGGAGAAATACGACCCTCTCCAGCGGGCTCCCGGTTTTGACCAGCGGGAGAGAGTATTTCCTGCGCTTCGGCCAGAACAGGGGCACTCCGCCCGGGGTCAGGGCGTCAAGCGCCAGGTGCGACAGGTAGCCGATGGCTGCCGCCGGAATCAAGAGGTTCCAAACCGTCGAAACTTGCACCCAAAAGCACGCTATAAAAGCGAAAAGAGCGATCGTGAACACCATGCCCAGCAGGGAATGCAGAACTCCGCGGTGTCCCAGCGTAAAACTGAGGACATCGGACACTGGCCTCACGGCGCGGCCCAGTTTGGAGTGGGGCGAGTCGATGTCGGGAAGGGCAGCGGCAAAACCCCCTATGCATGTCGATGCGGCCATGGCCAGGGGTTCGTTGGGGTGGAAGGCGGCTCCGTATACTGCCCCCAGGCCGGCACCGGCAATAAAATGAGTGCGCCACAGCAAGGGTATCATCTCCTTTTTTTAAAAAATAGATGTTCTTCCGCATTGAAAACTAGTGAAGCGCTTTTTGCTGCCCGAATACCTGATTTACGGTTTTTGCTGGGTCAATGCCGGCAAGGTGAAAGATTTGATGTGGCCAGCTGTTTTGGTTTGCAGCAAGTTTTAGAAAAGTTTTGGCGTCTTCTTGAATCCATGGTATGTCTGATTTTGTATCCCGTATGGCTCGGAGAATTATGGCCGCAGCCAGGCGGCGGTAGTTTCGCTGCTTGCCTGCTTTAATCACCTCCCCTCTGGTTTCCCAAAACAAAAAAAGACCAAAGATACGGGCATAATGGGGGCTGTGGTCCGCCACCGCCGCGCCCCCGGACGGCGGCTTCCATAAAAAAAGCGGGCCGAAGCCCGCGTATTTTGCTCTATCGGGTATGCGCATACCCCATATTGGCAGCTGCTGCAAGCCGCCCAATGGCCTGCTCGACTTCAGCCAGCCGCTCGTCCAGGGTTTTGCTTTTCAGAACCACCACTTGTACCCGACCGCTTTCCCGCAAGAGTTTGACTTCCTGCTGGATGAACAAATCTACCTCGATATGGTGGCCTTTCAGTCGGAATTCATCTTCTCCGCCCAGGATGACCGGCGGGATGTACACCAGCAGGTCCAGGCCCTTCCAGGCGTGGAGCCGGGCTTTGTATATGTAGCGGTCGGTTTTGGTGCCTGGGCTTACCTGGCTTTTTGTGTTGCCCAGATAGAGTTTCCAGTAAGCAATTGCGTCCAGGGTGCTACGGTCGGCAATGAAGCCTTCGGGGTGTTTGATCTGTTCCGCAATCTGACGTTCCAGAACGCGCTCTTGGAAGGCTTTGGCCCGTTCCGGGCTGTTTAATAACTGATTGCAGTTGGTCAGGCCCATTTCGGCGGCCACAACCCGGGCCTGTTCCACAATTAAAGGCAGGCCTGTTTTGGCAGCCAAAGCCCGGGCGAGAGTGGTTTTTCCGGTTCCGTGAGTGCCGGTTATGGCGATTTTCAATGTTATCAACCTCCTAAAAAAAAGAAAAAGCCCGCCGAATGGCGGGTAATTTGAGAGTACGTCATTATTACCGGCCCATCAGGGGTGGGCAAAACCTTTAGCCTGCGCTTTGGCCAATGCCGCCTGCCGCCAGGACTTCAGCGTCCGCTACTACCGGGTGCCCCGCCTCCTACAAGAACTGGCACTAGCGAGGGGAGACGGGTCTTATCCCCGCTTCCTCAGCCAGTTGGCCAAGGTGGACGTACTGGTCCTGGACGATTGGGGCATGACCACCTTCACCGATACCCACGGCCGTGATCTTCTGGAGGTGGTTGATGACCGCTACCAGCTGCGTTCGATCATCATTGCCGGCCAGGTACCAGTTGAACACTGGCATGAACTTCTGCCGGACCCCACGGTGGCGGATGCCATCCTGGACCGCCTGGTACACAATGCCCATGTGTTTAACCTCAAAGGGGATAGTTACCGGGTAAGAAAGTGCCTTGAGCCGCCCAACACAACTAATACTAATATTCAAAGGGGGAAAATGATATGCCGGGTTAGTGGCGTGGCCGCCCTTGACTTTCAATTGCTTCTTCAACCTTTCTTTTTGCTTCTTCTAAAAATTTCTTTGCTTTCTTTCTTGCTTCGTAGGATTGTCGAATAAGTGAGGCGATTTTTTGTTGGGTTTCTTT
The DNA here is from genome assembly GCA_913064925.1 of uncultured Peptococcaceae bacterium. Taxonomy (GTDB): domain Bacteria; phylum Bacillota; class Desulfotomaculia; order Desulfotomaculales; family Desulfallaceae; genus CAJYBN01. Next base: position 726 of record CAJYBN010000085.1, on the reverse strand, counting down.
AGGGATTATAGGTATTATAATCCTTTTGAGAGATTCATTGGGAACAGCAGTTAGAATTGTTCCTGAGCATTCCTTTTTTAGCTGGGTTTGTAGAACTCTACTTTTAGCTAAAACTAACAAAACCTCTGGGAGTATTTTTACAGCTCTAAATTGAAAAAACCCAGAAGATGCTAAATAACCTTCATATTCATCATCAACTAAAGCTACTTTCTCTAAAGAACCTTCAATGCTTGAAACTATTACATCGTATTTTTTTAAAATTCTCTTCGCTCTGCTTGGTGCCTCCTCGCCTTTTATTTCACTTGCATTATGTATAACCCCAATAGATGCGTCTATATCAGATAATTCAACATAGGAAAAGGTTCTATCTGGATGCCTTGTAGGATCAAAATCTGGTTTAATGTTCTCCACAGAACTTAACAATTGAGCATAACCATTTGAATACTCTAATATCTTTTTTTTCACTTCATCATAAACCGGCTGAAAATACTCAGCATCTACTCTGCGAACCCCAAACGCTTTAGAAAGATTTGCAGTATAAGAAAGTTCATATTTTAGCTTGAAACTTTTTAGTTCTAATTCTTCTAAAAGTAAGTTTTCAGCTTGAGAATAGAAGGAATTGGACAGATTTCTAAAAGATGCTGCATTGTTTACAAATTCTTTAATTTGATACTGAAAACCCATATCAAATAAAGGTATAGGTATTTTTCTTAATTGTTCCGCACT
>CAJYBN010000084.1 GCA_913064925.1 uncultured Peptococcaceae bacterium | reverse complement strand
TGCTGCCACTGAATCTGAGCCGGCCGCCAGGCAAATAACCCTCACTGCAGTACTGCCGGTTCATGGCGGTTAATATTGCTTATGTGCCGCGACCATTTCACGGCGCTGCGCCGGGAGTACGGTGAGCCGTAATCAACTGCCGCTCCGCGACTTCCCGGTAAGGATCCACTACAAACCCGGCATCCTCCAGCCAGGCCTTATATTGCTCGTAAGTCCAAGTGCCACCGGAAGGCGTGTTGACCAGCATGTTGACCGCAAACAGCGCGGGCATTACGCCGGTGCCGCGGATCATGTCGTTGATCACCAGCCGGCCCCCGGCTTTTAGCTCTCGAGCAACATTCCTGAACAACTGCCTGTTTTCTTTTTCGCCGTAAATATGACAGACGTTGCCCAGGTACACCAAGTCAAAGGGCCCCCGGGGCAATCCCCGGGTAAAATCGCCTTTCACCATTTGCACGGGCAGGCCGGGTTCCAATTCCGGCAGCATCATGTCTATCACTTCCGGCAGGTCCAGCACGGTCACCACCGCCCCCTTTTGCGCAAAGGCCACCGCGTAAGTCAGCGGACCACCGCCTACATCCAGCACTTTTGGCTTGGGCGGCAGGCCTTGCAGGCAGTAATCCGCTATGTGGGGTGCCGACGCCCTGGCATGGCGGCTCATGGCCGCGATATAATTCTTTAACCGGCCGGGGCTTTGCTTTTTGACGGCGGGCCGTCCGCTGCGCAGGACTTCCGGCAACTGCACCCACGAGGACAACAAGTTATAAGTGTGCATGAAGGAAAAACCCGTATAGTTCTTGTAGCCCGGATCGAACAAAACGCGATATGCCTCTCCGGTCAGCTTGAGGCGCGTGCCCTCATACTTCAGGTAACCCAAAGCTACTAAGGCCTCCGCAACGACCCACAAAGCTCGCGAGTCCGTTTTGGTCCTGGCACGCAGATCCTCCAGGGTAAGGGGGCCGCTTTGCAAAGCGTCAAATATGCCCACTTCCGCCGCGGCCCCGGCTATTAACAATTCCCGCGGCAATTTGAACGAGCTGGTATCCGGCATTTTACTCCCTCCTTGTTTTTTTCGGGGGTGCTTATATTGTAGCACCCCCGGCCCGGTCCGGTCACGGGCAAGCCACGGGCGAAAGCGGTTTAATTGTTTTTCGGCTGGAACTTACCGCAGCTCTGTTTTTCCGGGTCGACTCCCTCCAGGCACCGCTCCAGGCCCTCCAGGCCGACCCGCTTTATGATATCGGCCACCGGTATAACCGGGGGCACCCGTTTTTCCAAGCCCCCGTACGCTTTAATGCTCACCACGCACCCGTTTCTAGTTTCCCTTTTTCCCCGTATCTGCACGAAAAACTTGCAGTGCTTGCAGCGGTGTACAGCCCTTTGGCGCATTTCAGGCAGGTACATCCGGTGCTTTTCCCATAACACATTCTTACCGCTCACGGTTGATACTCGCCTCCGTAAGAGATACGCCCCGCATGACGGCCCTTTCTCCAAAGCGGTCCCTAACGGCGTCGCAGGCCCTGGCCAGCCTTGACAGGCGCATCCTTTGCCCGAAAATGTCACACTGAAAATGTTCCCGCTTAACCAGGCTGCCGAGGGTGACGCCCACCAGCCGCACCGGCCGGGACTCGTCCCAGTACTTATACAGTATCCGGCACGCAGTGCGGTAAATTTCATCCGCCAGGTCGGTATACTCGGCCATGCTTTGCGACCGGGCAAAAAACCGCAGCTGGGCGTCGCGCAGGGTCAGTACCACGGTGCGCCCAACGTACTTCCCCCGGCGCGCGCGCCGCGCCACCGCCTCGCTCAATTCCAGAACCACCACCTTGATGCCGGCAAAGCCATACAAGTCCCAGGGCAAGGTTTTTTGCTGTCCGATGCTCTTGGCAACGTCGAGACTGCCGGGCACCACCGGGCTGTAATCTATCCCGTTGGCACACAGCCACAGCATTTCCCCGTTTTTGCCCCACCTTTTTCGCAAAATGCTTAGGGGAAACCGGGCCAGGTCGCCGATGGTGCGCACGTTGTAATACCGCAGGTGCTTCTCGTACCGGGGCCCGATGCCGAATAGCTGCCTGACCGGCAGCGGCCAGCAGGCCCTTTTGAATTCCTCCACGCTTTCCAGCACAGTAAGCCCGTCGGGTTTCCGCAGGCCGGCAGCCATCTTGGCAATCAGCTTATTGGGACCGATGCCCACGCTGCACGGCACACCCACCTCTGCCCGGATACGCTCCTTTAACCGGCGAGCTGCCACCGCGGGAGGGCCCCACAGGTGCAGCACACCCGTAAAGTCGGCAAAAGCCTCATCGATGGAAAACGGCTCCACCAGGTCGGTAAAGTCGCGCATTACCCGCAGCACCTTGGTGGAAAAATCTATGTACAGGGGGTAATCCGGGCTGAAAAAGCGGGCGTCCGGGCAAAGCTGCCTGGCCTCCCGCACCGGCATGCCGGTTTTCACGCCCTTAGCCTTGGCCGGGTAAGAGGCGGCCAGCACAATGCCGGTTCTCTTTCTGGGATCCCCGGCCACAATGACCTCCTTGCCTTGCAGCTCAGGGTGCACAGCCTGGTGGCAGCTGGCAAAGAAGCTGTTCATGTCGGCCAGTAAAATAACGCGCTGCATAACACTCACCGCACTCACTGTACCAAATATATGTTTGATTCAAAGTATTGGCAAAGGGTGTTTCGCACGCCGTTCGCTCCAGGAAACGAAAGCGCCGGCAGGTGGTTTGTCAAATCCCTGTCAAACATATGTTTGGTTTTTATTATAAGGAGGTCGGACGCGGCAGTCAACAGGATATAAATGGAATGCTCCCCGGCCAGAAGCAGCGAAAAAAAGGGCCTTCCACCCCAACGGTAAAAGGCCCTTTTTTGCCATATAGCGCCTGCCGGCGAATGTTCTCCTCCGTAGCATTCTACCTCTACGCGCTTATTTCTTGCTTTCATTAATCATCCTGGCCAGGTCGCTGATGGTCTTAATGCCCAGCTTTTCGGCATCGTCTTTGCGCATCATCAGCGTATAGGTGTTATCGAACTTTGCATAAGACAGCCACACCAGGTTGTTCTTGGCCAGGTCTTCTTCGCTGACCTTTTGAAAAGCTTCTTCGGAATCGGTGATGGGTTTTTCGTGGCCCAGGGCCACCAGCCAGGCCGTGCCGGTATACTCCCAGTAAGTGTCAATTTCCCCGGATTCCAAGGCGTTACGGGCCATCTCCGTGCCGCCCAGGCCGGTGTTGTCCGTAACCTTAAAGCCGGCATCCTCCAGGGCCAACACCGACATGGCACCCAGGATCAGCTGCTCGGTAAATTCTTTGGAACCCACCACAACGGGACCCTTGGTCTGCTCTTCCTTTTCCTCGTCTATGAGCCCCTGCTCCAGCAGGAACTGGCGGGCCACCTCTTTGGGCTCCATACCATCGATATCCACCTTGCCGTTCAGCTCAATCATGGTTTCGGTGTCCAGCTTGGGGCCGATGGCACCCAGTATGTCCTTGATCTCAGGGTACTTGTCAAGCACCTCCTTGCGTACCACCGGCGCCGGGTTGTATACCGGGAAGAAATGCTTGTCGTCTTCCAGGTTCACCAGGCCGAAGGCCCCGATGCGGCCGTCGGTGGCAAAGCCCATGGCCACCGGAACCAGCCCGTCTTTCAGGGCGCCGTAAGTAACGCCCAGGTCCATAACTTCCACACGGTCAAACTCAAAGCCGTAAACCTTTTCCAATTCGGGCAAGCCGTCGGGCCGCACAGAAAACTCGTGGTCAGCGGCGAAAACCCATTCCTTGATGACCGGTTCGCCTTCGCCGCCGGACTCATCGCCCGACTTTTCGGCGGTATCCGAACCGCCGCCACATCCCACCGCCAGCAACATTACTGCAGCAACAACCAGTGCCAGCCAAAATAAACTGCCTTTCTTGCTTAACATCTTACACAGCTCCTTTCTTTTGTAGTTTCGGGAGGATCACATACCGCCGGCTTCTCCCCTGCGGTATCTTGGCTACCCCCTGTCCAGAAGGTAATTTTCCACCTGCCCCAGCACGTTGTCGAAAAGGATGGCCATAATGGCGCTGAGCAGCGCCCCGCATAATACCAGGGTAGGGCGGGAAACGGAGATGCCGCTGATGATCATCATACCCAGCCCGCCGGCGCCGATGAAGCTGGCCAGCGTGGCCGTTCCCACGTTGACCACCACGGCCGTGCGTATGCCCGCCATGACGATGGGGTAAGCCAGCGGCAGTTCTATGCGGGTCAGTATGCGCAACGGCGTCATGCCCATGCCCCGGGCTGCTTCAATTACGTCCGGCGGCACGCTTTTGATGCCGGCGTATGTGTTGCGTAAAATAGGCAACAGCGAGTACAGCCACAGCGCAAAGACGGCGGTTTTAAATCCCAACCCCAGTATGGTCATGAACAGCGCCAGCACCGCGAGGGAAGGCACGGTCTGGGCCACGTTGATGATATTTTCGATGATTATGCCCAGCACGCGTAAAGCGGGGCGGCTGATGAGAATTCCCAGTGGTACAGCGGCGGCGATGGCCAGTGAGGAAGATACAACCACCATCAGCAGGTGCTCGTTGATCAAGCGGATCACCTTGGGGTAACTCAACACCCTGGCCGCCATGGCCCCACCGGGGTTTTCCACGAAATAAACGGCGACGGCCACCCCGGCCAGGATCAGGCCCAGCGGAACGGCAACCCTGGCCAGCCAAGATTTAAGCTGCATCTTCTTTCACCAGTCCCAACAAAAAGCCCAGCGTTATTATGCCGGTTAACTGGTTGGCTTTGTCCACCACGGCCACGTAACCCTCGCCGTAATTTAACATTACGGACAAAGCGTCGCTTAAGGTCGCACCAACACCGATAGTATTGGGCAGCGGCTGGTATATGTCGCCGGCCACTCCCCCGCCGGCTTCCCGGATATCCACCGCAGAGGCCAGGCCCAACAACCTGTCCCGCTCGTCAACCACCAGCACGGCGCCGATCTCGCTGCCGTCCACCAGCTCTTCCAGTTTACGCACCGGAGTGTTCTTTTTCACCACCGGCACGTTGTGGTTGCTGCCCAGCACCCGGTCTACCCTGATCAGGTGCAGGCGTTTGATGGAACGGTTCTTGCCCACCAGCTTGGCCACGAAATCGTTGGCCGGCGCGCTCAACAATTCTTCCGGGGTGGAGTACTGCACCAGCTCTCCCTTGCGCATGACGGCGATTTTGTCACCCATCTTGATGGCTTCATCGATATCGTGCGTCACAAACACAATGGTTTTTTGCATCTGCTCCTGTATGCGCAAGAACTCGTTCTGCAGCTTAGCCCTGGTGATGGGGTCTACGGCCCCGAAAGGTTCATCCATCAACAGGATCGGCGGGTCCGCAGCCATAGCTCGGGCCACTCCCACCCGCTGCCGCTGTCCCCCGCTGAGGTCCGCCGGCTTGCGGTTACCGTAAACCTGCGGGTCCAGGCCCACCAGGTTGAGCAGTTCTTCCACCCGCTGCCGGATGCGCTCGGCGGGCCACTTCTTCTCCCGGGGCACCGTGGCCACGTTTTCCGCAATGGTCAGGTGCGGAAACAGGCCTATTTCCTGAATTACGTACCCAATGTTTAAGCGCAGCTCGATAGGGTTGACGGTGGAGGTGTCCTTCCCGTCAATGTAAACGGTGCCTTCCGTCGGCTCCACCAGGCGGTTGATCATTTTCATGGTCGTGGTCTTGCCGCAGCCCGAAGGCCCTACCAGCACGCAAACTTCGCCTTTTTTTATGTGTAGGTTAAGGTTTTTTACCGCCGGGGTTTCCTGGTTGGCAAAAACCTTGGTGACGTTTTCCAATTTAATCAAGCCTGGTCCCCCTTTCTAGCGAAAACTGGCCTTTTTTTCCACCAATTTGAGAATCAGGTCGGCCGCTATGGCCAGTACGGATACGCATATGGCGCCGGTTAAAATCATGTCCTTGTTGTAGCGGGAAATGCCGCGAAAGATAAATTCACCCAAGCCGCCCGCCCCGACATAAGAAGCGATGGCCCCTATGCCCACCACCATGACGGTGGCGGTGCGAATGCCGGCCATAATCACCGGTAAAGCCAGGGGTAGTTTAATTTTCAGCAAAATAGTCCTTTCGTTCATGCCCATACCGCGGGCAGCCTCCAATATGGCGGGATCGATTTCCCGTATGCCCGTGTATGTATTGCGAACAATCGGCAACAGGGAGTAAAGTATCAGCCCCACCACTCCGGTCCAAAAACCGATACCCAGCAGCGGAATGAGCAACCCCAACATGGCCAGGCTGGGTACGGTCATCAATATCTGGCATATATAAAGCACCGCGTGCGCCGCCGGGTTATAGTAGGTGATCAGCACCCCCACCACCACGCCCACCACTATGGCCGCGGCCATGGCGGTCAATATCAACACGCCGTGCTCTATGGTCAATGCGAAAATCTTATCCCAGCGGCTGTTGACAAAAGACCAGAAATCCAATCATGTTCACCTCCCGTCGGTGCAGCTTCACCTGCCGGTGCCTTTTTCGTAGGCCTGCTCAATGAATTCCTTAAGATCCTCCGGCCTAATGCGCCAGAGATGCCCCATTTTGGCCCCCTTCAATTTCTTCTCCCGTAACCACTTGTAAACGGTTTTGTTGGAAACACTCAACTGCCTGGCCACGCTTTCCGGCGATAAAAAACGTTCCAATTTGCCCACCGCCCCTGATTAAATCATTGATAATTCACTTGCCAACTTTCTATTTAATGTCAAGTTGTCTATATAGTACCATATTTTTGCAGTAATGCAATGCCTGTATTCAACATTAAACCTGTTTAAAAAAAATTTTTCCAGGCCCTGCTGGTTATTTCGCCTTAAAACATAGCTTAGTTATGCTTCAGGCTTTTTGCCGGCTTTCCATCGATTGTGCACGATAAAACCACCCAGCACAACCAGTAAGAAGGAATACAGCAGGGCGGCACCCAGGAAGGAAAAATACTGGGCCACCAACCCGCCCACGGCCGGTCCCAGCAGCAGGCCCACGGAATAAGAAGCGTTGACCAGGCCGAAATGCCGCCCGTAATTGTTCCCGCCCCTGGCATCGGAATACTTGGCCAGCAGGGGCAGGCAGGGTACAAGCATGGCACAGCAAACGAAACTGTATAGGCAACCGGTAACATATAGAATGAGTAACTGGTCAACCAGGGCCAGAACCGGTAGAATTACTACGGTGCCGGTCAAACCCGTCAGAATCATGCGCCAGTACCCGACCCGGTCGGATAAGTAGCCCCACAGGGGTTCGACGCCGGAATAAGCCAGGCTCAAGCAGCCGAAGAAAACACCGATTTCGCCGCTGTCCATTTGAAATACCCGCGACAGGTGTAAGGGCAGAAGGGGCTCCAGCATACCAAAGCTGAAACTGCCCGCCGTAACCAGCAGCAGCACCAGGGCCATATCTTTGTCACCCAGGCTTTGCAGGAATCCTCCCAACCCCGTGGTTTCCGCCGCGGAATCGCGGTTCGTTTCGGGTAGGGGCAGCCGCACAAATGCCAGGGTTACCGGCGTTATGGCCAAGGCGGTGAGCAAAAACGGAGCCTGATAGCCCCAAAGCTTAAAAGTTAACCCGCTGAACACAGGCCCGGCAATGGTACCCAGCCCGGTAACGGCCATCATCAACCCCAGCCGCCTGCCCCGCTCGCCGTGAGGAAACAAAGAGGCGGTAGCCGCCAAAACAGCCGTCCAGATGGCGGCCCCGGCCGCCCCTTGGAAAATGCGGGAAACAATCATCAACCATAAGTTTTGCGCCCAAGCAAAGAACAGCGTAGAGGTCAGCAGCATAACCAGCCCCGCCAGCAGCACATGGCGTCGTCCCCAAAGATCGCATGCCATACCCGCGGGAAAACTGGCCAACAAAAGGGCCAGCGAGTAAACGGCAAAAATGATCCCCAACTCGCCGGAGGCTGCGCTCAACACCCGGGCGTAATGGGGCACCAGGGGGGCTATAAGCCCGTACACTAGGGCTTCTAATAATAAAGCAATATTTAACAGGACAAAGGTAAGGTTTTTTGCTGCCATGTGGTTTAACTTAACTCCTTTTGGCGCCGGCGGCCGTGCCGCGCGCAACTCGGATTTAACCCCGATTTATTACGGGCCGTTGCCGCCGATGGATTTAGTAGGGAGGTGTTTTACATGAACAAGCAGGCGGCTATCGGCCAGCTGGAAATAATAGTGGCCTGGTTGAAATCGCTGAACACCGACGTTTTGCAGGGGGAGTTGCTTAAAGATCTCATCGACAGGTTGGTTGATGTGGTGGCCCAGTGCCAGGCCAATTACTACCTGGAAGTGCGCCGGCAAAAAAACCAAAGTAACGCCGCGCCTCCGCCGTCTGCCCCAAAGGTGCGCACCGGCACGTATAAAAATTCGGGAACGGTACATAATAAAAATGCTGCCCTCGCGCAGCATCGTACGCGCAGTCCCCGGCACGGTACCCCAAGCGGTACCCCGGGGGCTATCCGTTTTTACCCGGGTCTGGGTACAACCTCAATCCCACACCCTCTCCAACACCCACCCTTTATCATCAAAAGTTAAATCACATACCATGCCTCGTTCCGTTTCACACCTGAACCGCGGCGGTTCTGGGCTGCGCCACCACTGAAACCGCGACGGCATGTTCCGTTGCACCGTGCAATTAATCACGCGGTGCCAGCGCCGGCGCCAGTAAAAAGCTACGGGTAGGCCGTTTGCGGTTTTGGTTGTCACGGGCTGGCGATATAGCTTGGTCATCAAAGTCACCGGTTATATTATACCAAACATGCGTTTGGCAAGAAACCCGGTTTTACTAACTCAAACTCATGCACAATATCTGAATGCCCTCGATCCAGACCACCGGGTCCAGCCAGTCAAGCTGTCTGCACTTTTCTTCCCCCAGCTGCTGCGGCGTCATAACCAAGGCAAACGCCCCCGAGTTTTTAATTCGCTGCCTAGGGCGGCTTCCCTCCATGATAATTTTAACGTTATTTTGGAACATTAATTTAAAACTATAAATAGAGGTGGCCGATGTGCACGGTAACCAAGACAACAAGTATAATATGGCCGACCCCGCGTTAAGCGCGGCCCTTAACAACCTCGAGGTTGCCCGCAACCATTTCAACAACGCCAGCAGGGATATATTGGACGCGGCCATTTACGAGCTTACCGCCGCCGAGCTGCACCTCAGGGCGACCATCATTAAGGCCAGGGACGCTGAATTTAACGCGGCAGCGGAAACACCCGGCGACAAACCCGGGCTGCTCTGTTCTTTGATACACCCTTCCCCCCAGTTGAAACACATGGAAAACGACGCGCCTTAGCGGCGCAGCAGGCGAAAAGGCCAAAAAGAAGTTTGCGGCGGATGCGGCAAGGGCATTGCTGTTATATTAAAACGCCGCTTTAGGAATAATAGCAAAAAAGCAACGAGGAGGGCTACAATGTCCAGTCTCATTATTAAATTCATCGTTTGCCCGGCGGTGGTATACCTGGCCGGGGTATTACTGCCGCAAGTAGAGTTTGCCACCCTTTTTCAACCCGTTTTCATAGGCTTTATTCTGGCCGTAACCGCCGCCGTAATGGAATTGTACATGCTTAAGCCCGGCACCCTCTGGCTCAGCACCGGCCTGGACTTCATTGCGTCCACCGCCATAGTTTACCTGGTGCCGTTTTTCCTGGCGGGCGCCGCGGTCACTCTTGCCGGCGCGTTGATTACCGGCCTGGCGCTGGCGCTGACGGAAATACCCCAGCATTACTGGCTCATCAACAGCGGTAACACCATCAAGTCGCCTGAACAGGAGCAAATAGAATAACCCCCAGAGGTCTCTTGACAACCGGGGGTAAAACCAGTATCATAAAACTGCTGCCCGAAAACAACTGGGCCGGCGTAGCTCAGCGGTAGAGCAATGCACTCGTAATGCATAGGTCGTCGGTTCAAATCCGACCGTCGGCTCCACGAAAATCAAGGCCTCCGGGTAATTAACCCGGAGGCCGTTTTGTTAAACATCGCCCAAAATTACTAAAAACCTTAATAACAACAAAAATAAAGCTGCCAGCCCCGCCTCGTAATAGGCATTGAGGCAATCCTTCGCCATTTGCAGCCTGTCAATGGACATAGAAATACAATTTTTTTGCTAATCGCTATCTTAATTATTTCTATGGATTTTGTTGTATAATTTCAAACCCTCTAAAACAAATTCAACATGTTTTGGCCCCATATCTTGTATTAAATATAATTGGTGTAATAATTCAACAGGTATTTTTTTGTCCGTGGAATTGATAAACAGAAGGTGAACATCTACCCCCAAAACCGAAGCAATTCTGTTAATAAGGTTAATAGACGGGTTTTTCTCTCCTCTCTCAAGGTAGCTCCAATAAGCTGGAGAAATGCCTGTAAGCTGAGCCGCTTTTCTCCGGCTTAATCCCCGTTGCACTCTAAAGCTTTTTATATTTTTGCCTACAATTTTATTCACTTTAAGCATCATTCCTGTAGGTTAGATCTCTTGATAAACTATCAGTTAATTTTTATTGATAAATATTAACTATAACTGTATAATATTGTAGAATTTTATATAAATATGTTTCACAAAGGCAAACTACATCGAAAGGGTAGGGCGCAAAGCCATGGGTCTAAGGCATTGTTATGTGCTATGATCGCCAGGCTGCAGAGGAAACATATTCATTTTTTGTTTTAATATGTTTCCCCCCTATCTTGATGTTTATGCCTTCAACATTACGGGGGGTATACAAACTGTGCAATTCAATCCCGATATTGTAATTTCCATTCTTAATAGTTTTAATAATGATTTACGCCAACATTCTTATAATGTTTGCTATTTGTCAGTTTTAATTGCTGAACACGTTGGTTATTCCCAAAACCAAATAGCCACTCTGGCTATAGGAGCCCTGCTTCATGACATTGGGAAAAGCTGCATTGATGAAGCTTTGCTCAATAAGCCGGGTTCATTAACAAAAAAGGAATTTGCAATTATTAAAAGTCACACAGTGCTTGGGGCAAAAATGATTGAAAATTTCGAGGAAAGCAAAGTCTACTTGCCAATCATTCTTTATCATCATGAACGCTGGGATGGAGGTGGTTACGAGGGCTTAGCACAACATAAAATACCGGAACTGGCCAGAATTGTTACCATTGCCGACGCGTTTGATGCCATGACGAGCTACCGCCCGTATCAACAGCCTAAGACATTGATGCAAGCCCTAAAAGAATTAAATAAAAACAAAGGCACTCAGTTTGCCCCGTATCTGGTTGAAGCTTTTGAGTCATGCATTTTAAAATCTATTAAAAACCCATGTAACTTTAAAAAGTTATACAAATACCTAAACGATCAAATAATCAATCAAAAATGTAAGTTGAAAGAGGTTACAAGCTAATGAAGGGAAAGGAGAAAAAACTTGGTAGTCGAAAAGCCGACCTAACAATACGTTTTTCCGATTTTGATTTGCCCCCGATGCAAGATGTACTTCTTATTGGAAGACGTGCACCGATTGGACCAGAGGCAGTACGCAGAATGGTTGATGCCCTCGC
>CAJYBN010000083.1 GCA_913064925.1 uncultured Peptococcaceae bacterium | reverse complement strand
CTTTATTTGCAAGGGCTAAGGGATGTTTTTTCTCAAACGTTTAGTAAAGTCGCGCTAGGTGTTTCGCTATGCGAAAGTTCAGTAATTAATTTAATAAGCGGCGATATACCTCTTCATAAGCTACTTCAACACCTCCAAGGTCATAACGAAAACGGTCTTTATCAAGTTTTTCCCCGGTTGTTTTATCCCATATCCGGCAGGTATCGGGTGATATCTCATCTCCCAACAACAATTGCCCGTTATGCAATCCAAATTTCAATTTAAAGTCCACCAGTTCCAGATTCCTGGCTGCCAGGTGATGAAGTAAAATGTCATTTACTTTAAGAGCTACTGATTTTATTTTTGACATTTGTTCCATGGAAGCCAGATTCAGTGCGCGAATATGATCTTCGTTAATAAGAGGGTCTCCCAGTTCATCGCTCTTGAAATAATATTCCACAATTGTACTGCTTAACCGTATTCCTTCTATTAAGCCGACTCTTTTCGAGAGACTTCCGGCAACTATGTTTCTGACCACAACTTCAACCGGGATAATTTTTAAGGATTTGACAAGCATTTCTCGGTCACTCAATTCTTCTATGAAATGGGACTCAATACCATACCTTGATAAAAGCCGGAAAAAATACGCTGAAATGCGATTATTCAAAGCACCTTTGTTGCTAATGGTTCCTTTCTTTGCACCATTAAAAGCTGTGGCATCATCTTAGATAAAAGGCTAAATAATAATTAATTTTAATTTAATGAACTTTTGTTAACAGTATTGTAGCCTGCAGGGTAAAATACACCTCTATGACTTATAAAATATTTCTCTATTTTAATACTAGGAAAATAATTAACGATAACTTTCTCCGCCAAGCTCATTTTTTCGTGATGCCATTTGATTTGTTCTTTAGTATCCATGGAAATGTTTCCCAAAGCAGCACAATCTTCATGATGAAAAATGATGATTCTTTCTACGCCGTGCTTTTTATGCGCTAAATCAATTTGATTTAAAATAAATGTTCTATGCTCTGTATCGTTGAGCAAATTTAAGGACGAACCGGCAATTGATATCACATCGTATTGCCCATAGAACCCCCGCTGTTTCAACCATGAATGTGTAGCAGACTGAAATCGGTAGTCCATGCACATTATGACAAGATTTTTACACCCTTTCATTTTTTCACCCCATTTACTTTAATTATTCTAGACATAATCCATTGCAAAAATAAATAAAACCAACCCTTCAACATCTAATGAAGAGTTGGTTTATTCCAAACTGACATCAAACATGCCCTTTTAAGAATCAACCAAATAAAACCTTATCCACCTTAATTAATATTACCCTCTCGCCACTTTTTGTGCTAATATCGGTGTGCAGACTAATAATATGACAACCAGTAACTTCGGATATTATCTTTTCAAGGTATTGCTTGCCATTTTCCAGCAACTTTGAGCGCATTGACTTTACCATTAATATACCGTCCAAATCTTTGGCAAGTTCTATTTCAGCCCTAGTCAGCACCCCTTCAAGCCTAACCAATATCATATCCCGTATTATATCGGTCTTAACATTAATTGGTCCCCTACCAAGAAATTCGCGCTCAAACTGCATAAGTCTTTTTGATATCTGATCTTCTAATTGACCTTTGGAAATATTTTTCATGATAAATCCTGATTGCTTAGTCAAACCAATCCCCTCATTCCCTTCAATAATTATATTCTAATCACCCCAAAAATGCAAGAAAATTTAAATGCTGGTTTCTATGTTATCAGTTAACAGTATCGGTCAAGTTTGCTCAAAATTCAATTATAGATGTTTCTAATTGTTAAATGCCGGATTGTTCAATTGGCTAGTGCTCCGCGTTATCTAAAATGCCTGTAAAGTAAATATATTGCTAATCCACCAAATGCAACAATCAGTGTCAGTACTGAAAAAGAACTTCCTTCAAGGATTTTTTTTGCTTCGTACCCATATAACACCAGTAAGCCTGCTTCCAGAAAAAAACGGGCACCTCTCCCTATCGTGGACCAAAAAAGAAGCTTTTTAAGGGAAAGACCAAGAACTCCCGATGAAATAGTAATAATTTTAAAAGGTATAGGGGTAAAAGACGCAAGTAATACGGCCGCAACCCCGTACATTTGCAGCAAGTTCTCTGCCTTTTTTACTTTCTCCCGGCGAAAAAATCTATAAAGCAGGGGCCTGCCTCCCCTCAAGCCAAGCCAATAGCCCACCAGGGCCCCGGCCACCGAAGTACAGGTGGTGACAAGGGCCAACCAAACTGTATTTTGGGGCTTTGCCAGGCTCAATGGGATAAACAGGACTTCAGGCGGTACAGGGCTGATAAACGAATCGAGAAATGTTATTAAAATCAATCCCCACACGCCGTACTGCTCCATTGCCAGCAAGAACCATTCCATAGCCGGTAACACTCGATCAAGCTTATAATTTTATCCTGCGGAGTTTCTCCACCCTTTCCTGAATGGGCGGGTGCGTACTAAATAGTCTGGAAAGGAAAGCTCCGGAGAGTGGATTTATGATAAATAGTAGCGGTATTTTACTGGTTGGTTGGTCTTCCTCAAATAAGTTAAGTTGTTCCTTAATTTCCTCCAATGTAAACCTTTGTGCTTTCATAACCTCAATTATCTTTAGCCGTAAAAGGGTTTCATCAGAATAGTACCTGTAATTACTTTCTGAACGAATAGGGCTTAGCAACCCAAGGTTTATAGTAATCGACAGTCCTTTTGCTCACCCCCGCAAGCTTTGCAACTTCTCCAATCTTGTATTGCTTTAACTCCCCAATGAAATCACCTCGCTTATATTAATAAAATATATTCAGCACACTGCACAGTAAAACGTGATACTGGGCTATAATTCTCTTCTAATAATTAACTAAGTATTATCCATTGGGGTTTTATATTGTAATATCACTTTCAAATCGTGAATGCTGATATAACAAATACCACATAAAGTGCGCCGGTGAATACCAGTGTTATAGGACGGATTGTTTTTTTCAACTGTAAATTTAAATAAACCAGTCCTGCACCTGCAAGAGCCAATAAAGCACTGATCAATGCCAAATCGGATAGCGCCCACGGCGTTAAAGCTATACCCAAAGCTGGTATAATGGAACTTTGAAACACCATTGCCCCGGTTATATTTCCCAAAGCGAGGGTATCCTTGCCCTGGCGCACCCAAATCAGGCTATTGAATTTCTCCGGTAATTCCGTAGCAATTGGTGCAATAAAGATTGATAGAACAAAAGGCGAAATGTGAAGAAGTTCAGCAACATGTTTGATTCCGTCTACAAATAGGTGTGCTCCGGCAATGATACCGCCCAAGGCGGTCAGCACTTGGAGTACTATTATGGGGGAAGCTGGTTCTTGTTGTCTTTTAGCAAAATGCAAAGGTTTTAGTTCAGCTTCTCCCAGAGTACCTCCATCCCTAAGAGTGCGGGCAACGTAAAAAAAGTAGGTCAACACTAATAATATTGCTACAGGCAATTTATATTCAGAAGGTAAAAAGGCAGCTAGAATAGCCAGTGAGTATACCAGCAAAAAGAAGCTTAAGTCCCGTTTTATAACGAAATGGTCAATTATCATATGCTCCCGCCGCTTACCATCTACTGTGTATACCAGGGCGGCAATACCAGTTATAGATAATGCAAGTGTGGCCAGCATAAAAGGCGCTCCGAGGATGGCACCAATGCCAATCTCGTGCGATGCTTCTCCGGTTCCAAACAAAATGGCTACAACAGGTATCATAGATTCCGGCAGGGCAGTTCCTACTGCTGCAAGCACGCTTCCCACTGCACCTTCAGATAGCTTTAATTTTTTGCCCAGCCATTCTATACCATTTGTAAAAATTTCTGCACAGAATAAAATTAGTGCCAGTCCACCGATTAAGTAAATTAGTATTAACATGTTCCTATCCTTTCCAGAGGTTTTATTTTATACAAGCTTAATATATACAAAAAGCGAGACCTTCACGCATAATTTCGTGAAGGTCTCGCTTAGCTATCTAATAAAGATAAGCTATGTCAAACCGGGCCTAAGCCGTATTGACGATTTGACAACCCGTTAGCCGGGCAGCTACTCCCCTTTGGTAGTTATTTTACGTGGAAAGGAACATGTAGTCAATAGTGTTTTGTTGCCCGGCAAGTTTATTTGCGGTGGACCTTCACTGAGCGCATATTTATAAGAAAAAATGATCTGTTTTTTGTAAGGTTATTTTTTAGCAGTAATTGTTTCATTTTCAGAAGCGATTGAACCCTTATCTAATTTGCCTAATATAAAGGCTATTAAAATACCAAGCGCTAAAGTAGCCAACATGGCCGTGGCATGAAGCAGATACCAGGCTATCAGATAAATCGTTGAGATTACGATGGAAAGCAGCATCAGCGGAAAGGCTACCTTGAAAAATCCCATAAAGCCAATATGCGACCCTCGTTTTTCCGCCATACCTATCACCACAACATTGGCCGAAGCACCGATGATGGTACCGTTACCGCCCAGGCAGGCGCCCAGGGACAGGGACCACCACAGAAAGTTCAGGTCTTGGATGCCGCCAAGACGGCCCATATCCTGAATTAGAGGAATCATGGTGGCCACAAAAGGAATGTTATCAACAAAGGCCGAGGCAATGGCAGCCAACCACAGAATCAAAAGACCGGCAGGTAATAGTTGTCCACCCGTGACATCCAGGGCATACTCGGCGATGGCCTCAATAACCCCTACCTCTTCCAGGGCTCCCACCACCACAAACAAGCCGACGAAGAAGAAGATTACCGGCCACTCCACGGCATGAAAAGCATGCTCGGGATCCATACGGGTGACCAGGAGCAACAGCGCTGCGCCTGATAAGGCGATGACCGAACTCTCCAGGTGCACAAACTGGTGCAAGGCAAAGCCGATGATGGTTAAGGTTAAAACCATTACGCATTTTTTCAGCAGAGCATGATCTTTAATCTCAGCGTTTTCATCCATGGCCATGATACTTTGCATTAATTCCGGCCGGGTGCTGATTTGCTGCCGGTATACCAGTTTCAAAATAAATATTGTTATAACGTAAACAACGATTACTACCGGGGTAAGGTTCAGGACAAAATCCATGAACCCCAGCTTGGTGGCGCTGCCGATCATAATATTGGGAGGATCGCCGATCAATGTGGCCGTCCCGCCAATATTCGAGGCGAGTATTTCCACAATTAAAAAGGGTATAACGTTAACCTGGAGCTGCCGGGCAATGGCAAATGTAACTGGGACGATCAGCAATACGGTAGTAACGTTGTCCAAAAGGGCCGATAGCACCGCCGTGATCAGACCCAGGGCTGCCATGATGCGAATAGGTTCCCCTTTGGCCTGCTTGGCGGCTTTAATGGCAAGGTATTCAAATACTCCTGTCTGGCGGGTGATACCCACGATAATCATCATACCAACCAAAAGGCCGATGGTGTTAAAGTCAACAAAATGAACGGCTTGTTCAGCGTTCACGATACCTGCTATAATGACCGCCGCAGCGCCGCAAAAAGCGGCCACCGCCCGGTGAATCTTTTCGGAAACGATAATGACGTAAGTTATAAGAAAAACAGCCGTGGCAAAGATTACTTGATGTTCAGCTTGCATGACTTTCTCCCTTCCGTTAAAGAAATATTAGATTTATAAAGTTAAAAGTTATATGATTAAACCAACCTGTACGCCCTGCCTGCTTTAAACACCCCCTGCCATAAAAAGTAAAAATAAAGAGGGGGGGTAGTCAAAATTCAAAAATTTTGACTACCCCCCCCAGCAGCCGAATACCGTTACAGCCTGGCAATCATAGACTTAGTACAGCCCTTAGACCCATAGCTTTAGCGTCCCTGGCTTTCGCCAGGTTTGCCTAACCCGTGGGAGAATTATTCAATTTTTTAAGTATATCTAAAAATATTTTATAGTATTTTTGTTTCTCAGTCAACTTCCCGGGAGTCTTTACAGGTGAATTAAGTCACTTAATCTACTTTTTTCAACTTATTTCGCTATATTCCAAATCTTTGGCAATCACCAATTGCATAGCTGGGTAAACTTATAAACATAAGACTTTTAAGCACCTCTCCTGGGAGTCAGACCCTGATCCCGCTCGTTGATATGCTGTTAAGTAGGCGCTGCGGGAACTAGCCGGCCTGGCCGATTTTTTCTTGCTGCACAACCGCGGCATAGTGAACCGCTGCGAGGATTCGGTGCTGGCCGTGGTCGACGGAGAAACCAGCTTTCACCGGCGTTCCCGGAGTTACGTGCCCCAGGCCCATAGCCAGGTGCTTTCACGACACCGTAGCAGCCATGGTCTTTGAGGCCGCGCGAAAAGTAAGGGAGAAAACCGGCTTAAACCGCGTGGTGCTAAGCGACAGCGCCTGGCACAACCGCTACCTGTCGGTCTCCTGCCGGCGGACGCTGCAAGACGACGGGTTTGCGGTCCTGTACCACCATCAGGTACCGCCGGGCGACGGCGGGCTGGCCCTAGGCCAAGCTTTGGTGGCCGCGGCCACCGCAGAGCGCTGACAAAGGACGCTTACGTTACCTGCACCCTTTCCTTCCATCTTCTGGTTATAAACATTGACAAAATAACTGCTAGTAATTAATATAATTTATGTTGCATCACATTTTACAAGGCAGAAAGCAGATAAAAGGGGGAGGTTAAATGAGACACCCAACCAACACGCGTATTATTTTTGCCGATTCAGAAAAAGAAGCCAGGGAAAAGTACCTGGCCATGGGTATTGAAACCAAGGATCCCCATCCCGTGCTGGAGTGTTTCAAGGTAGATGAACTGGAAGACTTCGACATGTCCGCTGACTTTAACTTTGTGGGTGAAATATCCGTTTCCCCCGAAGTAATGGAAACAATCCGCCAAGACCCGACGAGGGCATACGTTTTGTATTACATGGAAGAAACGGGGGCCAAATAACGGACCCCATTTTTTTCCCATTTTTTTATGGAAGGAAAATTACCCGATCATGATTTTCCCTTCGGGGTAACGGATATCGGGCTGTTTTGGCCGGTAAGCCAGGGCGTATCCTATGGTAAGCGGTCCCAGGCGCCCCAAAAACATGGTGGCCATGATCAAAAGCTTCCCCGGCGTGTTTAATTCAGTGGTCAAGCCCAGGCTTAGCCCTACGGTGCCCAGCGCGGAAACAACTTCAAAGAGAATGGCCGTAAGGGAAGCCTCGTGGGTGAGGGTAATCAGGAAGGTTACCAGAAAAACAACAAACAAGCCCAGCAGGGCAATGGCCAGCGCCCGGAACACCTCCTGGGGCGCTATTCTGCGCCTGAATATTTCCGTGTCCCTTTTACCCCTCAGGATGCTGTAAATGGCCAGCCACAGCAGGGCGAAAGTGGAAGTCTTGATACCGCCGGCCGTGGAACCGGGCGAGCCGCCCACGAACATGAGGAACATAATCAGCAGCTGCGTAGACAAAAACAAAGAGTTTAAGTCCAAGGTGTTAAAGCCCGCCGTCCTCGGCGTCACGGCTTGAAAATAAGCGGCTATGAGCTTGCCCGCCGGAGAAAGTTCGCGCAGGGCGTGATTGTACTCGGAAACCAGGATCACCGCTGTGCCGGTTGCAATCAGCAAAACCGTGGTAATCAGCACCAGCCGCGAGTGCAGGGACAGCCGGGGGTTGCGGCGGTAGTTGTAGATCTCGTAAATAACCACGAAGCCCAGGCCGCCCACGATAAACAAGCCTGATATGACCATGTTGGTTAAAAAATCGGTGGTGTACCCCGTCAGGCTGTTGAAGCCGCCCATCAAATCAAAACCGGCGTTATTAAAGGCGGAGACGGAGTGAAAAACGCCGTACCACAGCGCCCTGGCCGGCCCCAGGGAAGGGGCCCAGTGCACCGCCAGGATGACGGCGGCTGCGGCCTCGACCAGAAAAGAAAAAATCAGCAGGTAGCGGAAAATCTTGACGATTCCCTCCATGGAGGGCTTGTTTAATGCCTGCTGCAGGATAAGCCTTTGCCGCAGTTGTATTCTCTTACCCAGCAAGAGGGCAAAAAAAGTGGCGAACGACATAATGCCCAGGCCGCCCACCTGGATCATAAGCAATATGACCAGCTGGCCGAACCAGGTCCAGTGGGTTCCCGTATCCACCACCACCAGCCCGGTTACGCACACCGCGGAAGTGGCCGTGAAAAACGAGGTCAGCCAATCGGTGGACCCGTCCCTGGTGGCCCATGGCGTGCTCAGCAAAATACCGCCCAGCAATATTGCCGCCAAAAACCCCGCCGCCAGCAACCGGGGGGGAGTTAACCGCATTTGTACCATGATTCCTTCCCCGCGCTTTTGATCAGTCTTCCAGCTCGCTCAATCGCTGGAGATCCTCGTTTTTTCCCACGGCCACCAGCACGTCCCCGGCATTCAGCACCTGGCCGGCGCGCGGGGCCACGATAATCTCTTCTCCCCGTTTGACGGCCAAAATGGTAACGCCCAGCTTCTTGCGCACGCCCAGCTCAACCAGGCTCTTGCCCACAAATGCCTGCGGCGCCACCAGTTCCATGATGCTGTAGTGCGGTGAAAGGTCGATATGGTCCAGCACATTTTGCGACACCAGCGACCGGGCCAGCTTTATAGCCATGTCCCGCTCGGGGTAAATCACGACGGCGCCCAGCTTTTCCAGCACCTTACCGTGCAACGCGTTTTGGGCCTTGGCCACCACCTTCTTCACTCCCATTTCCTTGAGAATGATTGTGGCCAGTATACTGGACTGGATGTTTTCACCGATGGCCACAACAACCACGTCAAAATTCCTGATGCCGAGGGATTTCAGCGCCTGCTCGTCCGTGGCATCTGCCTTTACGGCATGGGCAGCCACATCTACGGCGTCTTCCACGATACCCTCGTCCCGGTCGATGGCCAGCACGTCGTGTCCCATACGGCTTAACTCCTTAATCAAGCTTAACCCGAAACGGCCCAGGCCGATTACGGCAAACTGCTTGTGTTTCATATTATTCCTCCGGACGGCAGCAAGTTGTGCTGGAATTATTATTGAATTATTATTCTCACTGTAACATAAATAAACACATGTGGCCGCGTTTCCGCTGTATTTACTTAATCAGCTGAACAAAAAGCCGTACCAGCCGGAAGTCAAACTGGGTGCCCGCGCCATTTTGGATCTCAGCAACGGCCTTGTTCCGGGGCATGGCCTTCCGGTAGGGGCGGTCGCTGGTCATGGCATCGTACGCGTCGGCAATAGCCAAAATGCGGCATTCCAGCGGGATTTCCTCCCCTTTTAGCCCCAGCGGGTAACCCGCGCCGTTCCACCACTCGTGGTGCTTCAATATCCATTCGGCAATGACGGCCAGGCCCGGGGACGACAGGGCTATACGATAGCCAATTTCACAGTGCCTCTGCATTTCTTCGCGTTCTTCGGGAGTAAGGGGTCCCGGTTTAAAAAGGATCTGGTCCGGGATGCCCACCTTGCCGATGTCGTGAAACTGAGCCAACAGGCGCAGGTTCGCCATTCTGCCGGCGGAAAAGCCGGCGGCCTTGGCCAGGCGCGCCACCAGGTCCTGCATGCGCTCGGCATGACTTTCTTTGATGAAATCCCTGGCTTCCAGCGCTTTCATAAATGATTGCACCACGGCTCTTCGGGCGTTTTTACTGCGGTGCAGCTTTTCCCTGTACATGTTGTTGTCGGCTTCTTTCACCAGGCTCTGCAGTTTCTTGTTTTTATCACAGCTGACTGCATAACCCACGGACATGCTGATGGGCAGCTCCGGGTTAGCCGCGTTGTATTCTTCCACGGCCCGGCGCAGCGACCGGCTGATGGACTCCATCAGGGCTTCATTGACACCGGGCAGCAGCGCGGCGAATTCATCGCCCCCTATCCTGGCGACGACATCGCCTTCCCGCAGCGATCCTTTAATAATCCCGGCGGCCGCCAGCAGCAGCTTGTCCCCGGCGCTGTGACCCAGCGTATCATTGACGAATTTCAGAACATCCAGATCAAAAACCATAACGCCCACCGGCCGGTAGCCCTTGCTTTCCAGGCTTTGCAGCTCCTGCTCGAAGCTGGCGCGGTTACATAGACCAGTGAGGGAATCGTGCAGGCTGAGGTACTTCATTTTTTCCTCCGCCCGCTTGCGCCCGGTGATGTCCACCCCGATGCCGAAAATTACTTCCAGGCTGCCGTCCGGCCGGTAACGGTTGGCGGAATTCCAGATCAGGGTTTTGACATACCCGTCCTTGGCCGTCAGCGTCATTTCGTAATCCTTCACGTCGCCGGTGCGGAAGTGTTGGAACAGGGCGTCCAGCTGCCGCCTCTGTTCTCCAGGATAAAAAATATCCCACCAGTTGCGATGCAGCAGCTCTTCGGGGCGGTACCCGGTAATGTCGTAAACGGCATCGTTGACGAAAAGCACCTTGCCGCCGGGCGTCAGCTCGCAAACAACGGCCGGGATACATTTGACCAGGTCGCGGTACCTGGCTTCAGACCGTTGTAAAGACTCTTCGGCCCGCTTGCGCTCGGTAATATCGCGGACAATGCCGCGGAACCCGGTAACTTCTCCCTTTTCGAGGTCGTTGATCAAGGATATGGAGGTTTCCACGTACCTCGTGCTACCGTCCTTTCTCACCACCTCCCAGTCAAACAGCTTGGTAGGCTTGCCGGTTTCGTAAACCTTGTGAAAAGCTTCATAAAGTCTGCGCAGGTATGACCTTTTGGCATAGCGCCGGTAGTTCATACCCTGCAGTTCCTCGCGGCTGTAGCCGAGAATGCGGCAGAGGGCACTATTAAAATAGGTAAAATTACCCGCTAGGTTGACTTCAAAATAGCCGTCCTCGATGCTCTCCAGCACGGCAGCGTAGCTTTCCCTGCTTTCCCGTAAAAGGGCTTCCATTTTCTTTTGCTCCCCGGTATCTATCACCTGGCCTACCGCCCAGGGCCGGCCGGCCAGTTCCATGTAAGCGAAAAACATCCTGGCATAAGCAACTTTTCCCCGGCGGGTGACGATCTGCAGTGCAAAATCCTCAGCATTTTGTTTCAGCAAAATGTCGGCCCGTGATTGATCCCGCCGGTCAACTATATCGGTAAACGGCCTTCCCGCCAGCTCTTCCGCGCTGTATCCGGTAAATTCCTTCATTTTATCGTTGACCAGGTAAAACAGGCCGCTTTGCAAGACAAAGGCCGGCAAAGGTGCGCCATAAAAAATTTTTTCATAATCCACGCTCGGCACCGGGAAGTCCCTTCTTTCATAGTTTTCCGCAAATAGCAGCTTAGCGCCGGGAAAAAACGGCCGCACCGCGGCCGCCCAATAAGCAAATAAAAGCATATTTAAGCAGCCCGGCAACCATAACCTGGAAAAGCTACAGGTCCACAGCTTTGCGCCCGGCCTTTCGACCGGCTTGCCCGGTTTTTCAGCTTCCTGGGACCTTAATCCTAGGCTATTTTTCCCATATGAGTCAATTAGACAAAGTAATAGGACTTCCTGCAAAAATTTTATAGAAAATTGCCTCTGAAAACCTACGGCCTTGTGCCGTAGGAAGAAAGAGGCATCGCCCGGTAGGGCGATAAATACTTCACAAACATCTGTTCCCGTGGTATAATACTCCTGAGCTCTTTGACAATCAGTATGGGGTTGCAGCGGGTCAATGGGT
>CAJYBN010000082.1 GCA_913064925.1 uncultured Peptococcaceae bacterium | reverse complement strand
CTGGAAAAAAATCTGTTGGGATTGCGGAGGCTTGAACTGAACAGCATCTACGAAATCAGCCGCCTGATGACCTCGATCGTCGAACTGGACAAGGTTCTGGACCTCATAACGAATTCGATGATCATAATTTACAAGGCCGAGCTAGGTTTTGTCGGCCTTCGCGAGGGTGATAAAATCAGGATAGCGCAGGCTAAAGGTGAATACGGCCACCTATTGATTGGGAAGGAATGGCCGATGGTCCAACCGTTGATTGAGCAGGTTTTTTCAAAAGTTGAGCCGTCATATCTGAGTATTGAGGAATTAATGACTTTACCGGGTCTCACCGGTTTAGAGATTGCCCCCGGGAATGAAATCATGGTTTATCCCCTCTGGACTGCTTTGGGTGCCGTCGGGCTGTTAGGTATAGTGGCCCCTGTTTCCCTGGATGACAACGGTAGCAAAAACCTGCAGATATATGCGAACTTCGCCGCGGTAGCCCTGGCCAACGCGAAGCTTATCCGCCGCCTGGAAAGAGAAGCCGAAACCGACTTCTTGACCGGTTTCTTTAATAAGCGTGCCTTGCGAAACTTACTGATCGTCGAACTTGAGAGGATAACAAGGTACGGTACACCCCTGTCGGTTATTTTCCTGGATATAGATGACTTCAAGACTTACAATGATACTTTTGGTCACATGTCCGGCGATATAGTATTGCAGAAGACGGCAGAGATAATAAGAAAATCCATCAGGCTAGTGGATATTGCGGGCCGTTACGGGGGCGAGGAATTTGTAATCATTCTTCCGGGGACAAAAGAGGAAGGTGCTGTAGCAGTGGCGGAAAGAATACGGAAATCTATAGAGATTTACCCTTTCCCGCACCGCCGGGTCACGGTGAGCCTTGGCGTAGCCTCGGCCAAAACAAATGATTCCGTTGATTCGCTGCTTGCAAGGGCGGATCAGGCCTGTTACCAGGCGAAGAAACAAGGGAAAAACCGCTTCTGCTTGGACCCATCGTAACAATATTCCCTTCAATTGCTTACGGGAGATATTGAAAGGAGCGTAGAGCAAAATGATACAAGCCCTTTTGGCACTCTTACCACTGGTGGCTATGAGGAAACGCTCCTTGATACGAGAACAACCCCCTGGGGTTGGATGGAAAAGACCCTCTGGCCGAGGGTTGGCAGTGAGAATTTACCCGTGATTTTAGGGGGGTAGGCCGATGAAGGAGGAACCATTGCACCTGGATCATAAGGAACTTTTGGAAGAAGCAGGATTACGGCAAATACAGGAGCGAATAACTACAGTCACGGGCCTTGCGATTTTAGTGACAGACCCCGACGGCAACGCGATCACCAGGGTAAGTAATCTTTGCCCTTTCTGCGCAATGATCAATAATACGGACCCGGGTCAAGCGCGTTGTAAGGCTTCCCGGGTTGAAGCGGCAAAGGCCGCTGCTAAATCTGGGCACCCCAAAACGCGGCGATGCTCAAGAAGCTTATTGAAATCGGGCAGCTGATATCTTCCAGTTTAGAAATGGACGTGATCATTGAATATACGTTACAAAGCCTGAAGGAGGTCGTAGGTGCCAAGTGGTGTGCGCTGGGGCTGCGGGACAAAGAAACAGGAGAAATGGTGCTGAAGGGGAGCCTGGGAGTCAGCAGGGAATTGCCCGGAAAGGCTGAGCGAGTGCCGGTAGAAGGTACGATCCTAGGTGAGGTGCTGAAAACGGCGAAGTCGCTGATCGTGGAAGATCTGGCAAAGTACGATCGTTCTTTGCGCCTGCCATATTGGAGCAAAGATATCCGTTCGGTTGCCGTGGTTCCCGTCCAGGCCAGGGGAAAGATACTGGGTGCGCTGATTGTATGCACGCCTTTCCCCCGGTACTGGGAAGAAAATGAGGTTGGTTACCTGTCGATCATAGCCAGTCAGGTGGGCCTGGCAATAGAGAACGCACAGCTTTACGAATCGTTACGGGAATATTACATGAGCGTTGTAAGGACGCTGGCCGCAGCGTTAGAAGCAAAAGATAAGTATACGCAGGGTCATTCATTGCGGGTAGCGCGGTGGGCGAGGGCTGTAGCTGCAGAAATGGGGCTTTCTGACAAAGAACAGGAAATGGTTTATATAGGGGGTCTCTTACATGACATAGGAAAGGTGGGGGTAAGGGAGTATATACTGCTCAAGACAAGCAAGCTTACACCGGCAGAACAAAAAGAAATACAGTCTCATCCGAGCATGGGAGCAAAGATCCTGGAACCGGCAAATCTCCCCAAAGAAGTAGTTGAAGCGGTTCTTTACCACCACGAAGACTATGGCGGCGGTGGTTATCCGGAAGGCATCGCTGGTGAAAAGATACCCCTTTTGGCCCGGATCATCAGGGTGGTGGACTCTTATGACGCCATGATGTCGGACAGGCCTTATCGCAGGGCGTTTTCCCAAAAGTGGGTAATAGAGGAACTAAGGCGTTGTTCCGGGAAGCAGTTTGACCCGGCAGTGGTAGAAGCAATGAAAAAGGTTTTAGAGCGAGATAAATCGACCTGGATCTAAAGATTCGCAAAGACGGCCGATTATGTTTTTTACACGCACGTACTTTCGGTTGAAAGGAGATGTTAAAGTGGATAAGAGTCGGTTAGAAATGCTTGCTGAGGAACTGGGGGCCAGTGAGCAGGAAGGAAAACTGTGGCGCAAACTCTTGCTAGGAGCTGTTTCGGGTACTACCGGAAATAATTTGCGCGAAACGCTACGGGAACCCCTGCTCGGGCTGCTTGAAGAACTGGAACCTACGGCGCTGGGGGCAAAGCTAAAGCTTGTCATCGAGCGTGTACCAACTTTTCCAACAGCTGAACTTTTTCCGCTGGTTCTGGAACTCTGTGGTGAGCTGCGCCACGACAGGGAGCAAGCCGTCCGCAAGCTTGAGGACATGCTTTCGGAGTTGGCAACGCCGATTATCCGCATTTGGACGGAGGTACTGCTGGTGCCGCTGATTGGTAGTCTAGATACTGACCGGGCGCAGGCTATGGCAGAAAGGCTTTTGGAGCGCACCAGTACCACGCGGGCCAGAGTGGTAGTTGTGGATGTCACCGGGGTCCCCACGATTGACACCGCGGCGGGTGGTTTTCTTATTGAAATGTTTAGCGCGGTGAAGCTACTAGGAGCGGAGGTTATCTTAACTGGCCTTAAGCCCGAAATAGCCCACACCCTGGTTAAGCTAGGGGTCGATTTCCGTATGGTGGCGATAGCGCGTGACCTTGAAGATGCTCTTCGCCAGGCTATAGCTATGCTGGAGGAGGAGAAGAGGCAGCGGAGGCAAATCGCATGGGGGCGGGGCAGTAATTTCCCAGGCGAAGGTGGAGAACACGGTGACATTTAAAGAAAAGGTGGTTCCAACCATAAGGGTTGCCGATTGTTTGTTGGTGCCCATACAGATAGACCTGGACGATAAGACTGTGGAACAGCTGCAAGCACAGCTATTGGCGGAAATTCAGGAACAGCGGGTACGAGCGGTCATTCTGGACGTACGGATGGTAGAGGTGATCGACAGCTATATATCCTATACTCTTTCGGAAACTGCTGCTATGGCCCGCCTGATGGGCTGCCGCACGGTGATCTGCGGCATTCGGCCTCCTGTGGCTCTAACCCTGGCCCAAATGGGGATAGAACTGCAAGGCTTTTTGGTTGCCCGGGACCTCGAGCACGCTTTAGCTCTGGTATGGTCTCCTTAAGAGAGGAGTAGGTGGTCTTGGCGCGGAAAGCAAAAGAGTTACTGGACATCCCGGCGGACGACTTTGAGATGGTGGTGCGCATCGTCCGGGAAGAAGACATAGCCGTAGCTAGGCAGATGGCCAAGCAACTTGCCCAAGGGCTTGGTTTTTCTCTCGCTGATGTAACCAAAGTAGCCACTGCGGTTTCCGAACTTGCTCGCAATATCTATCGCTATGCGCAAACTGGCAAAATAATGATTCGCAAACGACTTGAGGAGAACGGCGGGCCTACCATACAGGTGGTGGCGGTTGATCGCGGCCCGGGCATTGAGGACGTAGATCTTGTTCTGACGAGAGGTTACACAACGTATGAGCGCAGCCTAGGCATAGGCTTATCGGGAATAAGGCGCCTTATGGATTTTTTTGAGGTTGTGTCCGAAGTCGGTACGGGCACCGCAGTGGTGGTGGAAAAGAGGAGACGCAAGTTTTGAAATTACAAGTCGAAAAACCGGAAACTAACGAGCAGGCACGAGAAGGCTCCGGGTGGGAAGTGTCGGCTTATTCGCGTCCCCACTGGCGGGAGAAAGTGAACGGGGACCTTTGTTACGCTAAGGAATTGGATACCCACGTACTGGCAGTCGTAGCAGATGTGCTAGGCCACGGGGAAGGAGCACACCACGGAGCGGCGGTCCTGGCGCAGGCGTTGCTACGGGCCACGTGTATTCTGCAGCAGACATACTCCATTCTGGAAGAAGCGGCTTCACAGACGCGGGGATGCGCTCTTTTTTTGGCCCTGCTTGATCGAAAAGCGATAGAATATATCTTGATCGGGAACATCAGAGGGTGGGTGCTAACGCGAAAAGGTACGGAGCTTCTGGTGGGGCAGCCGGGCATTGTAGGCAAGAGAATGTTGAAACCTGCCATCCGCCGGCTGGAGCTGTCGGAGCCTGCTCTTCTTCTGGCCTGTACCGACGGGGTCAAGCGTAGTTTTTCGCCTGTAGGTTTGCAATGGCTCTGGGAAGGGGCAGGGGAAGAAACGGCACGCCGTGTGGTAGAGAGATATGGCATTGCTGAAGACGATGCCAGCGTGCTGGTAGGGAGGAGGTATCTCTAGTTGTCGGGGGAATTCTATTCGACCTACCGCAGTTATCTTGAACGTTATATGTACGAAGGGGCTACGGAGGGGGTGCTTCTGGAAGCGTACCAGGATCTGCCGCGCTGCCTGGACGGGAGCGAAGTGCAGACCGCCAGTATCTTGGACGTGCATACACGGGCACTGCGGGAGGTCTTGGGAATTAGGCGGGATAGCGACAATGTACAGTGGATATACATAGACCGTGCAACCGAGTTCTTGGCCCAGATCCTTATAGTTATTGATACGTTCCTCCTCCAGCTAAAGGAAAGGGTTGAGCGCGATCATCTTACTGGGCTTTATAACCGGCTAGCCCTTTATCGTCTGCTTCCCCAGATGCTCGAAGAAGCTCAAGAGCAGGGCAAGCCGCTTGTTGTGGCCATGCTCGACTTGGATAATTTTAAGCGAATAAATGACCAGTTCGGCCACCAGGCCGGCGACGAAGCACTTCGTTTCGTAGCTAGTCTTATCAAAAGAATCTTGCGGAGTGATGACGTGGTCTTTCGCCTCGGCGGTGAAGAATTTGTAATTGTCCTTCCGGCGACAGATTTTGCTAAGGCTAGGATTCCCCTGGAACGAATTCGGACCCAAATAGCAGCGGGAAAGGTACTGCCGCATGCGGAGGGCCTTACGGTAAGTATAGGAGTTGCCGAGTATGCCGGCCGTGGCTCTGTCGATCCCGACGAGCTAATCCGGCAAGCGGATGAAGCACTGTATCGAGCCAAAGAATTGGGCAAAAACAGGGTGGTTTTTGCCAAGGGCGATGATGAGGAGTGAGTGTGCATGAGGTTTTCAAAGGAAATGCTGGAGCTTATTGAAGAACCAACATCCCGGGCTGGGCAATTGCCCCTGGATTGGGTAGAAGTTACTGAAAAGGCGGCGCAAGCATACGCTGACCGGCTGCGAACCTTGCTGGAGCGGGCAGGGCAAGAGGTGAACGAGGCGGAGCTCCGCCGAGCAGTGAGCGACTTATTGGCGTTGTTTGCTGGAAAACATGACGAGGAACTCTTGCGGCGGCGGATAGAACTCGGAAGAAAGCTGGGTGTTGCAGAAGTGTCGCTGGAGCAACTGGTAACAGCTTATAGGTTCTTTTTTGGGCGTTGGTGCGACGAACTGGTCCCGGTTATCCATATCCTGGAGAAAGAAATGAAAAGCTTGAAGTACGGCGGGACATCGTTGCTTCTTGACCTCGGCCTGCTACTCCTGGGATACAGGGGAGAGGTAGCGCGCCAGATGCAAATGCTTTCGACAATAGATGTTCTTACAGGCCTTTTGAGCCGCCGCAAGTTCGAAGAAGAGTTGCAGCAGGCAATTGAGTTTGCGCGGCGCAAAAAACGAGAGTTTTCTTTATACTGGATAGACATTGATAATTTTAAGCTGATTAACGACGTTTACGGTTATACCGTAGGGGATATTGTACTTTATGCTGTGGCTGACTTCCTGCAGGAGTCGTTCCCCGACGCCTTTGCCATTGCACGCATAGGCGGTAACGAGTTTGGGGTTATGCTGATGGATACGGGTCCTGCTGAAGCGCTGGCAAAGGCGCAGGTGCTGTGCCATGGAATTGCCGAGCTGAAAATTCGACCTTTGGGGGAGGAGGGCATTTTCATTACAAGCAGCATTGGCGTGGCTTCGTACCCCCACCATGGGCAAGCGCTGGCCGACCTTATGTTAGCTGCCGAGGTTGCTCAGGTAACGGCCAAGAGGAAAGGGAGGAACCGGGCGCAGCTCATAGATGCGCTCGACGAGAATATTAATCCTACTGTGCTCCACGAGAGAATTCTTCTCTTGCGAGAAGCTCTACGTTCGAAGGAGTGCATCGTCCCCTTTTACCAGCCGAT
Organism: uncultured Peptococcaceae bacterium; assembly: GCA_913064925.1. GTDB lineage: Bacteria > Bacillota > Desulfotomaculia > Desulfotomaculales > Desulfallaceae > CAJYBN01. The sequence goes on along the minus strand of CAJYBN010000082.1, from coordinate 5,042 downwards.
TGTAGATTTAGAGACTGGCAAGCCATTAGGTTACGAAGTGCTTGCTCGCGTGAGGAGAGGGGAAAAGTTTCTTTCTGCCGGGCTTTTTATAGAGGCGGCCGAGCAATCCGGCCTTATGAAGGATATTGGTAGTATCGTCATAGAGCAGGCCATGCGGGAAAAAAAGAGCTCTTGGGCGAAGGACAAGCTTTTCTTTATTAACTTCTCCATGCGCGAGTTGGAGAACAGAGAAACTCCACGGTTCCTGGCTGACCTGTTCAACCGCTACGACATCCGTCCGGAAGAAATTGTGGCCGAAATTACCGAGCGAGAAGCCGTGCTTGATATTAATGCCGTGCAGGCTTTCGCCAAGGAGCTGACAGATCTTGGGGTGCGCCTGGCAGTCGATGACTTTGGAAGCGGTTTTTCGTCATTCATTTATCTTCGTTACTTTGACTGTTACTTTGCCAAGATTGAGGGCTCCCTAGTGCGTGAGGTAACCAGGAGTGGACGCTCTAGAATGATTGTAGAAAACATGGTAAAACTTTTGCAAAGGCTTTCGATAGAGGTAGTGGCCGAGTGCGTAGAGAGCCGTGAAACAGCTGAAATTTTGCGCCGCGCCGGCGTTCGATACGGGCAGGGCTATTATCTGGGCATGCCCGCGCGGTCCCCTCGTAGCGGGGATTAGCGTCAATGTTTAATTCGCACAAGCCACTACTTCGTTCGCTCCAGGAACGGAAGCACGTCAACGGTTCGTAAAAAGCCGCAGAGAGCCCCTTTAAGGACCCCCTGCGGCTTTCGTCAGCTCGGCTTACTTGTCTTCCTCCGCTTGTTTTTTCAGTTCTTCCAACCGTCTTTCCGCTATTTCCAGTTCGGCACGCAAAAAATTAACCTGTTGTTTCCAAAAATTTACTTCCGCCTGGTAATCAGGAGCGTACGGCCAAGCTGCTGCTGGTTGCTGCGGAGCACCGGCAAGGTATGCCCACCGCCAACCCCAACCCATACACCATGGCGCGCGGCCCAAACCATATCCCGGGCCCCAGCCCCAGCCGTATCCAGGGCCGTAATATCCCCATCCTCTTGGCATATGCACACCCCCTTGTTCAGTATTGCATTAGCTACCCTTGATTCTTCGTTCAATGGAATTGAGCTGCTCCCTTATGGACCTCAGTTGATCCAACAAGTCAACACTTTGTTCCGTTTGGTTACCGGCCGCATAATACTGATAATACTGATTGGCCGAACTATTCCAAGGCCTGTTACGGCCCATCCAGCCGCCGAAAAAGCGGTTGAGGAAACCAGGTACCTGGTAGCCGGAGCATAGCCCGGCACCCCGGCCCGTCCTGGGACCCATCCCAGCGGGCCCTCTCCTGTCGCCTCTAGGCATTTAGTTCACCTCCTGCAGCTTATTTATGGCGGCAGCCACCGCTACCGTGACCGTCACCGTGGCCGCCGTGCGGGTGATCGCACAAGCTCTCCCCGGCTTGCAGCTGTCCGGCGATGTAATCTTGAATGGCGCGGTCAACCTCTCCCGTTACCCCGACAATGGTCTGAATCCTGTGCTGGCTAAAAAGCTGCTGCGCGCGCGGTCCCATCCCACCGGCTATAATGCAATCAACCCCCAAGTTGGCCAGGTAACCGGGTAGGAAACCCGGTTCATGTCCCGGGTTGGGAATAACTGTTTTGCTTTGCAATTTTCCGTCCGATATTTCCGCCAGGGTATATTCCGGACAGCGCCCAAAATGCTGCGCCACCAATTGGCCATCCGTTGCCACGGCAATTTTCACTGTTTTTTTCCTCCCTTTGGTTTTGAACTTATATTCAAAATAAATTATAAATGTTATTTGAACATATGTCAATAATTATGGTTAAAAAAATACCCTTAAAAGGCTAAAAAGGGAAGTTCCCACAGCGTCTTAATTGTGATGCGGCTCGGCATGGGGAACAAGGGAATGAGGCCTTTCAAGGCCGTGCGCCTCCATCAAGGCCGCGTTGCCCATCACTTCCCGGGGTTTTGCATCAGCAACAATTCGCCCTTCATCTATAAGAATTACGCGATCACACACCTCCAGGATAAATTCCAGATCATGGGAGGCAATAAGCATGGTTTCCCGCGCACCCCGGAGAAAATGAATAAGGCGCCGCCGGTAGCGGATGTCCAGATTTGAGGTGGGCTCATCGTAAATTACCAGCCTGGGGCGCATGGCCAGTACTCCCGCGATGGCCGCCATCCGCTTCTGGCCGCCGGAAAGATGGTGGGGCGGGTAATCACCTAATTCTTGCATACCGGTTACGGCAAAGGCCTCCCGCACCCTGGCCTCTACCTCTTCCTCCGGCAATCCCAAATTCCTGGGGCCAAAGGCCACATCGTCCCTAACCGAGGGGCAGAATAGCTGGTCGTCGGGGTTTTGGAAAACCATCCCCACCTCGGGATGGAATTCTCCCGGCACCACCGGCTTCCCGAAAAGGCGGATTTCCCCGGAAGTTGTTTTAAGCACCCCGCAAATTAACATAAAAAAGGTGGTTTTCCCCGCTCCATTGGGGCCGATAATGCCCACCCGCTCTCCCGGCCACACTATTAGATTTAAATCTTTCAATACCAGGGAGCGGTCCGGGTAACTAAATGATAAGTTGGAAACCGATAATACCGGCTCCTTTGAGTTCATTAACAGACCTCCGATCAGCGCAGACAAATTTCAGCTACAACAAATGCCACCGCTATGAAGACGAGAACCAGCAGACCGGCCAAGTCACGGGGATAGGCTTGAAACTCGTCCCGCCGGGGCCCGCTGCGGGTACCGCCGGCTTGGCCGTAGCCCCTTAAAATCATGGCCTTGTAAACCCGATCCGACTGCTCGTAACTGCGCACCAGTATGGTTCCAGCCAGGGAAGCCAAGGTACCCAGGCTTTTCAGGTTACGCCTGAGAAATCCCCGTAATTTCATGGCCGTTTCCATGGTTTTCAGCTTGTCGCCAATATCGTAGAGATACCGGTAAGAAAAAAGGATCATATCGGCCAGTATGGACGAAAGTCCAAGGGCCCGCATAGCCTTAATATTGGTTAAAAAAGGTGTGGTACCAAACAGAATTATCACCAAAGTAAGTATGCATAAAAATTTAACTGAAATCAAGAGCAAATCCAGGCACCCCTCCTGCTTTACAGCCAGCGGGCCTAGGTAAAACAGGGCATTCTGCCCCGAGAGAAAGGGCAGCAAAACGGCCATCATTAAAAGAAAAAAGCCGGGCAGGCGTAGCCGGGCCAGCAAAAAGGAAAGGGGCAGGGAGGAAACAATGTAAAGGGTGCCGCTCACCGCCACCATTCCTGGCAAAAGATATAAAGAGTGAACAAAAGAAAAAGCAAAGATCAAGACCATAAAGCTTATGAGTTTATACCTGGGGTCCCAGCGATGCAGAGGAGTATTCAGGTAGGCATACTCGTCCAGCTGAAGTTTCATGAGTCACCCTCCAGTAATTCCGGTTTAACCCGCTGCAGAAAGAGTGCCAGTACGGCAGTAAAAACACCTTCTATAATCATAACCGGGATGTGCGCCAGGGTCAGGGCATAAATACTTGCCCGCTCCGCCTCCACGTCCATATGGGCCGGTATGGTAGTAACAAGAAGAACAAAGACGGTAACGGCTGCAAGTCCTATCCCCCCGGCGCCGGCTAGAAATGCAAAAAGCCCGGTCCCTACCCGATTGTCCTTGCCAAAGATATTACGGAGCCGGAACAGGTAATAGGCCAAAAGGGCCGGCACTCCCATGACAGTAGCGTTTACTCCCAGAGTCGTCAGTCCGCCGTGCTGGAACATCACCGCCTGGAAAAAAAGGCCGATAAGAATGGCAGGAAAGGCGTAGTAGCCCAGCACCACCCCTAAGAGCCCGTTTAATACCAGGTGAACGCTGGCCGGGGGTACGGGAATGTGAATCCAGGAAGCCACGAGGAAAGCGGCGGTAAGGAGTGACGCCTTGGGGATACCTTCCCGGGGGTTTTCTTTTTGGCTGATTTTACGGAGCGAAAACCAAGTAGCAGCCCCGGCGGTGGCGTACCCGCCGAGACAGACTGCAGTAGGCAAAACACCGTCCGGTATATGCATTAGCCTTTCCTCCTCGAAAAGAATAGGGCGGTACCAATAAACCCCCAAATTACAGAAGCCGTCATTAGTGCAATTTGCGGCGTAGTATAACCGGTGCCCCCCGCAGCCACTTCATCCCCGCCCACGGGAATATGAATCATTCCGCCGTGACCGGCTTTACGCACCTGCACATCCCAGGTCCCCGGCTTGGACGGGTCCGGGGTAAAGGTAAAGCGGCCCTTTTCATCACACTTTCCCGTAGCCCAGGGGGTGGAAGGATTGTCCGGGGCGTAGATAATCACCTGACCCTCACTTACCGGGTCCCCTGTATCGTAAGTGGCTGTTATCTCTATTGCCTTTGTAGTTTGGTAGTCGATTTCCACCCCGTGGCCGAAAACCGCCGCGGGCAGGCCCAGGGTAAACAGAATAATTATCATAATGCTAAAAAATCTTTTTTTCATTTCTGACCAAACTAACCTCCTTGACACCCTGCCGCTTGGTGACCGGGCAAAGGGTAAAAAAGTAAACATTAGTATTGTTTAAGGCAGTTAACCTGATTTTTAGCATAAAAAATTGCAAAACGGGATTAACAGATAATGGAGAATTTAGCTAACTAAATAACTTATTTTAAGTATATAAATATAAAGATATTTTCAGTATGTAAATCCTGTGTTTCTGTTAATCCCGTCTAATAATTAAGGGCCAGAAAGTTACCACCTTAGTACCAGGAATTGTACATGCCCGCCCCAAAATACTTATAGTATCTCACAATGGCAATGGCCCTCACCGACGTGGCCCAAGGTGGGCAGCATCTCTTCCAGCTTCTGATAAGCTTCGGGTGAAAGTTTTTCCTTCAGCCCGGCCATGTCAACATCCACAACCCCGTCCTCGGCCAGGGAAGCAAAAGGCTCAAAGCCCGGAGCACCAACGTTGAGTTCATCATCGGCGGGTGTCCCGGCGTCACCGAAAATGTGGTCAAAATGGAAGGT
>CAJYBN010000081.1 GCA_913064925.1 uncultured Peptococcaceae bacterium | reverse complement strand
CACCCAAACCGCCGCCTGCCCGGTCGACCTGCAGAAAATCAAGGAGATGCTGTCCAACAAGTACGGCGTGCCCGTGGTTATCGGCACCCATAATTATTAAAACGGCCGGGGTTTTTCACCAGCGGTTCAGTAAAAGCGTAATTGTTTAAAAAGAACGGGTGTACATGCTGTAGCATTACACCCGTTTTTGTTATGCCGTAAGCTACCTTCTTAAAAAGAAACCGTTGTCTCCCAGTGCCACGCCATAAGAATATCGCCCTGAGCTTTAAATTAGCTGCCAGAATAATGCGCAAACCCCGTTTTGTGCCCCAAAGCCCGGGCACGGCGCCAGGCAGTGCAGTAATAAATGCCCGCTAGGCGGGCACAATATTTGGCGAGGTGATTGTATGAACTACCTGACTACATCTTTGTGGTTCGCTGCCGCTTCGGCTTTGCAGGCCGCCGTGGTTTGGGCTGCCCTGCGCTACGGTTTAACCACTTACGACCCCGGTTTCACTCCCGCCGGGCTGCTGGTGCACTTTGTCGTGGGGCAGGTAGCGGGCTACCTGCTGTTCAGCTTCTTTAGCGGCAGGGCCCGGATAGCCGGCACCAGCTACGGCATAGTTTACGGGCTATTCCTGTGGGTGGTCCTCGCCCTGCTGGTGGGGCCGGCCCTGGGATTGATTCCCTCGCCGCTGGCCGTGGGGATTAATGCCACATTAACCACCCTGGCAGCGTTCATAGTTTACGGAGCCGTTACCGGCTATGGCTGCGGGCAGGCCGTGGCCGACAGCCGGGCGGAAAGCCGTTAGCGCTGCATTATGAAACGCCCGCTTTTCCAATAATGGCCGCCGCGCGCTCAACGTCAGACCGGGTAACGTCCCGGTGGGTGACAAAGCGCACCAAGTGCGGGCCAAAGGTGACGGCCAGCACCCCCTTCTCCCGGAGGGCCGCAACGTATTGCGCAGCGTTCATACCGGTGCCGGCCACGTCGGCCAGCACAATATTGGTCTGCACCCGTTCAAGGTCGACGGCAACGCCGGGCACTTCCGCCAGGGCTTCGGCCAGCAGCCTGGCGTGCGCGTGATCCTCGGCCAGCCTGTCCACCGTTTGCAGCGCCACCAAGCCGGCGGCCGCCAAAATGCCCGCCTGGCGCATGCCACCTCCCAGGAGCTTGCGGTACTTGCGGGCCCGGGCGATAAATTCACCGGTGCCGGCCAGTATGGACCCCACCGGCGCGCCCAATCCCTTGGACAGGCAAAACATAACGGAATCGCACCAGCAGGTCAGGTCTTTAACGTCCACACCTAGGGCCACTGCCGCGTTGAATATGCGGGCCCCGTCAACGTGAACCGCCACTTCCCGTTCCCGGGCCGCCAGGTAAACCTGGCGCATCGCGTCCGGGGTCATGACAGTGCCGCCCCTGCGGTTGTGCGTATTCTCCAGGCATAACAGGGCGGTTTCCGGGAAGTGAATATCCGGCCCCCGGACGGCGCCTGCCGCCAGCGCCGCGGCATCCGGGCCGTGCAGTCCCTCCACGGGGCGCAGCTGCACTGCCGACAGCACGGCCGGCGCTCCCACCTCGTAATAAAAAATGTGTGATTCCGCGTCAACAATTACTTCGTTACCGCGACCCGTATGCGCCAATACGGCCACCTGGTTGCCCATGGTGCCGGAGGCCACGAATAAAGCCGCTTCTTTTCCCACCAGGTGCGCAGCTGTTTCTTCCAACTGCTTTACGGTGGGATCTTCCCCAAACACATCGTCGCCCACCTCGGCCCGGGCCATTGCTTCGCGCATTTCTTGCGTCGGCTTGGTTACCGTGTCGCTGCGCAAGTCAATTGTGTGCATGATAACCTCCATTGATCAATTTCATAGTCACTGCTGCCGGCAAAGCGCCGGGCTTCAACAAAAGTACCTCTTCACCTAATCCCGGCCGCGTTGACCACCAATTCCACGGCGCGCCGGGGTATCAATACGCTATTTCCTGTACCTCGCGCAAGAATTCCTTTAATAGCGGCATTTTGCCTTTAAAATCCAAGAAAAAATTGCAGGTATGGGGACCGGGATGTAAAATATATAAGAGAAACAACATTTAAGGGAGGGGACGGCATGGACGCTCATACCGAGCACACGGAAGAAGAGTTTAAAATGGATTACTCGGAATGGCATCCCATCAACTTTATTCCGCTGGTTATTTTAGTTGGTTTTTTGATTGGAGTGATTACCATCTTTGTCTAGGCGGCAACCATGTCCTTTGTGCATATATGCTTGATTCTAGCTACGGGCGTGGCGGCGGGTTTTCTTGATACCGTGGGCGGCGGCGGTTCCCTGCTGACCATGCCCATGCTTATATTCCTGGGCTTGCCGTCCGCAGACGCCAACGGGGATATGGGACGTCCAAACCCACCTCTTCCCCGACCGGCTGTTCAGCGCCATCTAGGATTGGTTTGACAGTTTTCATTTAAATTTTCCCTACAGCAGGCTGCCCCTGGACAAACTGGCGGGCATATTGCAGGAAACAGGCATGGAAAAGGCTTTTGTACTGGTTTACGCCCACAAGCCCGGCATATCAGCCGGCATCAACCGCTGGCTGCACGGCTTTTGCCGGGCCAACCCACACTTTGTACCCTTGGACTACGTTCACCCCGCCGACCCGCACCTGGAACGGGTTTTGGAAGAAGCCCTGAATGAATTCAACTTCCCCGGCTTAAAGATGCACTTTTTATTTTGTCCTTCCCGGAACGCGTCATGCACGGTTCCGACTTTCCCATCATTCCGGAGCACCCGTCGCGCCCCCTACAAAGATGTATGACTTGGGTCTACCTTCTGAAATACTGCGGGCAGTGCTGCGGGACAACGCTGCCCGCCTGTTGGCCGGGCTCGTTTAGCTGTCTTCGATCATGGACCGGATAATGTGTTCCGAAGCCCATTCCTTGCCCGATATGTAAGTTAATGGCAGGGTCTTGGGGAAAAACTTTTTATTTATGGCCCTGATGCTCCACCCCTGGCGGTGCAGTTCCAGCACCTCTCCCCTCAGGTTCTCCAAGTATTCCAGCTTCCTGGCCACCAATTCCCTGCCGTCTTCCACCACTCCCGCGTGCGAGCAGTATACCACCCGGAAATCGTACTGCAGCAGCTTGCGCAGGGAGCGCATGGTTTGCGGGATATTCTCGGGGCGCATTATAATCCTGGTCTTGGGCGAAACAAAAAGGTCGCCCGTAAAAACCGCCCCCCTCTCGGGGTCGTATAGCGCGACGTGGTCAAAGGAGTGCCCGGGAACTTCCAAAACCTGCCACGCTTTATCCCCGGCCTGCAGTACTTCGCCCAGGGCGCGGGGCGAAAACCCGTCCCGGCGCCCCCAAAATAAGCGCCTGTACAGGGGCAGCCGCGCCGGTTTTTCACACACGGGTACCGCGGCAGGGTGAACGTATACCGGAACACCCTGTTTAACCAGCCACGGCGCGTTACCGCTGTGATCTTCGTGAAAATGCGTCAACACCGCCCGGTCGATGGCCTGGGACTGAAAAAAAACAGTAAAGGCCCGGGCCAGCTTGCTGGGACCCGTATCAACCAGCATCCCGTCCGCCACAAAAACGTAAACATCCAGCCGCGAGCCCAGCAACTTTACAGTAGCCCGGGCGAAAACCACATGGTTATGGCGGCCTGTTTGCAAACCCCGCAATCTGCATACCCCCCTTGACCTTCGACAATTCCGGCGCCAAGTTATGCGCCGCGGCCAAGCCCTTACTCCTACTGCCAGCCCTCCCGGCACCTCCGGCCACACCCCCACCCTACACCCTCAAAAAGCAAAAAACCCGTCAGCGGCGAGCTTGCTGCTGCGGGAAGCACGGGCCCGGCCCGAGCGCTCACTCCCGTTTTCTCTTCATCCGCCTGACGGCGTCGATATGGCGACATATGAACTGCGGGTTGACGCGCGACCGAAAGCGGAAGGTGCAGCACTCGCAGTGGTCTTCAGTAGCCCTTAACTCGTACCGGCAGTCGTAATCGGTAACCAAAGCTTCATTTTCATTGATAAAATAAACCACCAGTTCACCGACCAAGTAAGGTTCTCCTATTTTTACGGCCACATCCACCATCCCTTTTGCCAAAATCAATTTTATGTCCTAAAATAAATTATGTTCGGCGGTAAAACTAGTTTCCCCTGCGCGTTTTGAGCAAATTCTTACGCACTTTAAGAGGGGGTGTAACCGTGCCAAAGCCGCCAGAGCTGCTGAACCCAGCCCAGGTCTGCATTGTCCTGGGCGTGTCGCCGGAAAGCGTCAAAAGACTTACCCGGGAGGGATACCTGGAAGTAAAGGAAACCGTAAGTTTTAAAAACGGAGACATGCAGCTTTTTCCTACCGAACAAGTAAGAGCGCTGGTTCCCAAAATGCCAAGGATAAAACAAGCCTGGGAACGCTATGACAACCAGCGCCTGGGAGCCAGCCGGCTGGCCCTGGCCAGGATTTACAGGCAGCGGTCGTACAGGGACAAAGTGATGCGTAAAAACGATTTCTTGCAAGCCGTCGCTCAGCTGCCGCCGGAACAGGAACAAATCATCAAAGCCTGTTATTACCTGTACCACCTTAACCACTACGCCAAAGCGGGCAACCCGTATCTATACGACCTGAAGGAAGCCGTCCTGCGTACCCTGGTGCAAAATTATTACGGTTCCGGCAACCTTTTGCAGGTTTTCTTCATCGACGGCGAAAGCAAAGTCATCCTGTGCCCGGAGTGCAAGGCCAAGGCCAAAAGCCAGCGCCGGAGCTACCTGGACTACATTGACAAAACCGGCGGGTGCGCCAGGTGTACCAGGGAATACAAGTATTACAGCCTCTACGAGTTCGTTATCAGGTGCCGCGATTACCGGTTTTGCTTCCACACGCCGTACGCCGCCGCCAGGAAATGGTTTAAAAACGGCCAGGCGCCCCCCGAAAAGCCCGTCCCCCGGCGCGAGGGAGCTTATGCCTTTGGCCGGGCCATTTACATTGCCGAGGCCCAGGCGGTACAGCTGAGCGAAGTGATAGACGAGCTGCAGAAATTTCTCGCCGCTTACAGCATCCCGCCGCTTATTGATACCAGTTTGCGGGCTGACGCCGGTACTTAGCCGCCTATCAGCGACTTAGCTTTTTCGTAACTGACCGGACCGGCGGCGGCGTAAATGATTTCGCCCGCCGGGTCGATCACCAGCGTGGTGGGAATACCCCGGATGCCGTATGCCCTGGCTACCTCTCCCTGCCGGTCGAGATAAACCGGCAGGGAGTATTTGCTCTCGGCCAGAAAAGCGTTAACGTCGCGGACCGATTTTTCCTGGGCAGTGATATTGATAAACAGGAATTCCACGTTCTCATCCCTGTATTCCCGGTAAAACCTCTCCAGGTCGGGCATTTCTCCGCGGCAGGGCGGGCACCAGGTGTTCCAGAAGTTAATGAACACGTACCTGCCCCGCAAGCCGGCCAGCGTTACAGGTTCTTCGCCCTCGCGGATGATAAAAAAGTCGGGCGGCGTGTGGTCCGGCCGTACCGTCTTTTGTTCCCCGGGCAGGGTCAGCGCCACCTCGCCCGCCACTTTTACCTCGCCCGGCCGGTCGCCCGCAGTGGCCCATAACCCCCCGGCCACCAGAACAACGGCGATTAACACGGCCAGCCCCTTAGTCTTCATCCATTCTCACTCCCGTAACAACATTTTACCGGCGCCAGCCGGTTCCTGCCCCCGCCGGGCAAGACAAGACGGCACTAGTAAAAAAGCGCGGCCAGACCATCCCACAAACCGGCCAGCAGCAAAACCCCCATGGCCATCAGCAGCCCGCCGCTGACAGCATTGACGTAGGGCAAAACGGTGCTTTTCTTTTCCAACCAGCGGTGCACAAAGCCGGCGCCCGCGGCCGCCAGAACAAAGGGCACAGCCAGCCCCAGGGAATAAAAGCCCAGCAGAGCCATACCCTGGCCCACCGTCTCCGTTCTGCCCGCCAGCAGCAAAATGGAAGCCAGCACCGGCCCCACGCACGGAGTCCAGGCCGCCGCAAAAGAAAGGCCCATGATAAAGGCACCCGGCCAGCCGGAAAAATGCCGGGTGGGCAGCCAGCGGGCCTGCCGGTATAAAACCTTGAGGGGCAGCACCTCGCTCACGTGCAGGCCAAAAATGATCATGACCGCGCCCGCCGCGCGGGTCAATGGCTCCCGGTGCTGGTTCAGCCACTGCCCAATACCGCTGGCCGCCGCGCCCATGGCCATGAACAGCAGGCTAAAGGCCAGGACAAAAACGATACTGTTTCGGACAACACGGCTGCGGTACACCGGCTGCCCGTCCCCGGCCTCCCGCCCCGCGATGTAAAAAAGGTAACCGGGCAGCAGCGGCAGCACGCATGGCGACAAAAAGGAAAGAAAACCGAAGGCGAAAGCCACACCCGCGTTAAATATCGTTAGTTTATCCATCTTGACCCGTTCCGTTCGGTTTCATTATCCCCGAGCTGAGCGGCCCGGATACGATAATTAATATCGCCGCCCGTCCGGGTATACCCCTTTATATTTTTGAATACTTTCGGAAAGTCCGAAACCACACCTATCAAGCCCTTTGAAAGAGGGCTTTTTTATTTTCACCTCCAGTCAATGCAGGAATAAAAATAGCTAATATACCGACATTATTAAAGATATTATATGATATTTAAGCCTAATCATCATAAATAAGCTAATGGCGCTAGATGGTATTTTTTTACCATGGCTTTTGTATGGTTTTTGGCGGTTATGATAAGACCCGCAATCGTTTAAAGTGGCGCTGTCCCAAGTTTGCCGGCAGTAGGCGGGTCAAGGCCGAGGTGCGCTGTGTTTCTCTTTGTTCGCCTTCTTCTTACGGCCAAACGGTTTATACCAAGCCCAGTGATGATTTGCGCTTGTTTACGCCTACACCTCGCAATTCCGAGACGTGGAAATCGGTGCATAGGTTGCGTTCCGGTTCGGAGCGTTCTTTTAGCCGCAAGAAAAAGGATTATGAGCTGGAGCGCTGCCGGGTAAGGAGTCTTAAAGCCTGGTATTGGCGCGCTCATTTTGTTGCTATGAATCAACACCTGGATGCTTGGGTGGAGCATGCTGTCAAAGAATGTGCCTTTAACGTTTGGTCTGAGGTGCTGGGCAGTTCAGTAGCTGCAGCTTAATTTGGTTTATCCATTATAATTTCCATTTGTTACCTTCCAAAGAAGGCTGCTCTAACAATAAAGGGTTAACCAAGGATTATCCTTTGGTAGTTCAATCAAACCTGAAAACTACCCCCATCAAGCAGAATTACTTCACCGGTCATAAAATCAGAAGCTTGACTGGATAGGTAGACGGCCAAAGGCCCGATTTCCCAAGGCATTCCAACTCTTCCTAGGGGAATCCTTCTGGTTATTTTCTCCAGTTCCTTGGGATCGGAATGCCTGTCCCGGTTCATTTCTGTGTCAAAACGGCCGGGAGCTATACAGTTGACATTAATACGATAAGGTGCCCACTCTATGGCAAGGGCTCTTGTCATATTGACAACGGCAGCTTTTGTGGTACTGTAACCCACGTAAATGCCTGGATATCCTCTTAACCCGGCCACCGAAGATATATTAATTATCTTCCCGGGCATGTTGTTGTTAATCCAGTAATTGGCAACAGCACAGCAACCATAAAAAACACCCATAACGTTTATTTCCCAAATACTCTTCCAATCAGCTTCGGTATATTCCAATGCCGGTTTGATATATACAATTCCGGCATTATTTACCATAATATTTACGCTTTTAAAATTTTCAACGGTAAAGGCTAACAATTTATTTACTTCAGATTTTTCCCTTACATCTGCCACTATGCCTTTAAACCTGTAATCATCATTAATCCCCTCGATGGTCTGGTCCAGCTTTGCCTTGTCACGGCCGCAAATTACCACATTCGCTCCCGCTTCATAAAGTGCGGTAGCAATTGCTTTTCCTAAACCGCTATTACCACCGGTAACTATTGCCGTTTTGCCTTCCAATCCAAAAACTTCTAAAGTCAATGAATAAACCTCCTAACGATTTATTTTAATCTACTTAATTAATATTCATAATTTTGCATACCCGGATAATCATAATTAGAACCCATAGCCGCGTTTACGAATGAGAATTTGGCCCGGCATGCAAACCAAAAGTTAATAGATCCACCAGTTCACCGATATCATCTAAATCTTCCAATCTCCTCAACATGTTAAAAGATTTATCAATACTTTCAGATGTTAAAACTTTAGAGCAGCAGTCCCTATATTTGTTCTGCAACTCGTCCTCAGTTAACGGATTATCTATCGAACCTTTTGGTTTTTGCACGGAAGCCTGGAATTCCTGCCCATCATTCATGCGTATAATCACTGTACTGTACTCCGTAAAAATACTTTCCCGGCCTTTCTGCTCAGGGTCAACCTTCATTGTTATTTTCTTGTGAATTTCTCGGACCCGTGGATTTAAAACATAATTATCTGTAAAGTGATCCAAACTTAAATGACCCTCTAATAAGGCCACAGCCAGGCAATGCTGCATACTAAATTTGCCTTCAAGACCGCTTTTGGGATCATCGTGTATGAGTACTCGCGGTACTCGATCCTGTACTAAGCATATAATTTCTTTTATCTGACGGCTGATATTTGCTTTTGTTCAATAAGCTGAAGAAGAGCATCAATAGCTCTATGAGCTTCGGCACAGCATGGGTATTTTTTGATCATTAATCCGCCCAACTCCAACAAACCATAAGGATTACCTAGTTTGTCTATTGCCCCTTCAAACTTATATTTTCCGGGGCCACAAAAAACATTCGCAAAGCCAAGGGGAGTTTCCATGATGTTTGCATCAGCAGTAAAACCAGCTGATGCTAATTGGGCTGCTATTAAACCGGCCCAAGCAGCATGCCCGGCGTGAAAGGGTTTAGTCATGCTGCCAAAGTTCTGGCGTAACCCGGATGCTAATGAAGCAGCTATACCTAATGCCATTTTTGTCCTCTCAACATTTAGTCCCAGTATTTTTGCCGCAGCGGAAGCAGCGCCAAGCGCTCCAAGGGTTCCAGTGGTATGCCACCCACTTAAATAATGAGGAATGGCCGTAGCTATACCAACTTTAGTTTCAACTTCAAACCCTACAACATAAGCCTCTAAAGCCTTTTGGCCACTAATTTTCTTGTCTTCTCCTAATGCTAAAATAACCGGTAAAATTGGAACGCTGGGATGCCCGTGCATGGCAAGATTGGCATCATCAAAATCCAAAGCATGGCCGGCAGTCCCAGTAACCAGCGCGGCAAGAGACGGTGAAGTTTTAAACCCACACCCGATGACACCACACCTGGGATTTCCCCCCTCATTACGCAGCCAACCAGTCAGAATATGACCGATTTCATCACCAAAACCTGCAATCGTTACTCCTATGCAGTCTGTTATGGCTGTTTTTGCCATTTCAATTACAGGTGAAGGTATTTGAGAATACTCTAACCCTACAATAAACTCAGCTATTTTTTGCGTTGCTTCCATACGGGCTACACCCCTTTAATTATTTTTGCAATAATACAGGTTAATTGAGTAACTTCTGTCAACTTGGCATGTGTGTACCGCATCCCAGTAAAATTAACTGAGCTTTAGCTTTTACCAGACTGTTTCAATGTATTTATGTCCTTAAACAAACCAGAAAAATCTTTGATACAATTATACTAATTTTATTTATAATCTCTTTTTAACAATTATGACCGTACATTGAACATGGTGTATTACATAATTACTTACACTCCCAATAAAGAAACCTTTTATTCCGCTTAGACCTCTGTTGCTCATGATTACTAAATCGTAATTGCCTTTTTCAGTTTCTTTGACTATTTCGTATTGCGGTTGACCCCAGATCATTTTTGTTTCTATAGGAATATCTATATTTTTATCTATTATTTCTTTTTTTGCATTATTTAATATTTCTTCTCCGTATTCTTGAAGTTGATCTTTCATTTTGTAAAAAGCCGCTCCCAGTTTTCCAGAGTATGATTCTAACTGACTTGGAATTGCAGCTACATGTAAGAGCACAATTTTTTCAGGTTTAATGTTTTTTAAAAGTTTAATACAATAATCAATAGCACAAAAAGAATCTTCAGATCCATCAATGGGTAAAAGGATTTTATTATGCATATTTTAAACCTCCTTAAATAATATAATTTATTTAACCCTTTGACTTAGATGTTCCCAACGTTTATCAATCTACGCTTCCCTGGATACGCCTGCATAGTATTACTTATTCTTCGAACTCGGACAAAAACATCAAGTTACCTCGGATTCTCTTTAATTGTTTTTCATTTGATTTACTACAGTAATCATTTGAGTAATGTGATCCGATGTTGCACCACAGCATCCTGAAATAATCCTTGCGCCAGCATTAATCCAATTTGGCACTTCTTTTACCATCTGCTCCGGAGTTACCGGGTAAACGGTCTGTCCCTGAACCAGATGGGGCGTTCCGGCGTTAGGCTTCGCGACTAAATAACAACTACATGCTTCTCTCATTTCCTGAATAATTTTAGTAGTATCTTCAATACTTGTACCACCACAATTTGTTCCCACTATATCAGCGCCCTCTTCCTGAAGCTTTCTAGCAGCCGTTTGGGGGTCAACACCCATTATAGTCCTAAAACCTTTAGATGTAGGATTAAAAGCCATTGATGCAATAACCGGAAGATCGGTACATTCTTTAACAACTCGTACGGCTGTACTCGCTTCTTCAATATCAGCCATGGTTATTACCCAAATAAGGTCAACCCCGCCCTCGGCCAAGGATTCAACCTGTTCCTTATAACTTTCATAAACCTCTTCAAAACTAAGATCCCCAAGTGGTGATAAGAACCGGCCCGTAGCTAATGATATGGAACACAGTGTCCCTGCCACATACATATCCCCCCTAACTACCTCTTTGGCAATTCTGGCAAGCTTAATATTAATCTCCCTGGTTTGATCCTGAAACCCGTACTTGCTTAGGATTAATCTATTAGCTGAACTGGATGCAGCTGTTAGAATATCGCAATTAATATCGACATATTGCTTTATTAAACCTCGAAACTCTTCAGGGTGATTAAAACACCATTGGGCTGCATTTTGTCCTAGTTTCATTCCCCGCGCGCCAAGATTCGTTCCCACTGCACCCATAGCGACAAGCACTTTCTCTTCTAACTTTTCCAAAAAAGATTTCATACTAAATTCATCCTCTCTATAAAAATATCGGAAAAATAATCGGAAGCCCTACGAGCAGCATTGTTTCTCACGGATCTTATGCATACTTTTAATCTGTACAACAATTACCTACCTAATCAATTGCACTTAATCAATTGCACTTATCCAGGCGCGTTTCCCATACAGCTCGCAGTTGGTTCCCATGTCAATTAACAGGTGATTACCGGGCGCTAAAACCTCCAGCGCTCCCATAATCGCCCCTATGGTATCGCCGCCCCACAAAGCCGGCTATGTTAGGGAAAACCAGTACTCTGCTCCGGGGATTGATGCTTATACCTAGCTCACAGGCAGCAAGATCCATGGAACAGTTACAGGATGAAACAAAGTGCACCTCCGCCAAGCGCGACATGTCCAGGCCCAAAAACAAATGATGCATGCAGGTATTGGCCACCACGGTCATCTTATAAATGTGGCCGGGGTCGATGCCGGATTCGCGAGCAAGCTCCAGCACCAGGTTGTTAACTGTTTCCCGCACGGCTTCTCTTAGCTGCCGGGCGTGGGCCATGCTTTCTTTTGCGTAAGCAA
>CAJYBN010000080.1 GCA_913064925.1 uncultured Peptococcaceae bacterium | reverse complement strand
TCCCACCTCCGACCTGTCCAGCACCCCCACCACCCGCCCGTCGTCGTCGGTAACCGGGAACACGTCGGCAGGCATGGTCCAAGCGTCGACTGCGGGAGCGTCTTCCCGCAGCACGTACACCTCGTCCTGCATGATGGACCGGACCGTGCTGTTGCCCGTTAACATGTCGGGCCCAGCGCGCACGATTTCCTCCCGGGTGAGGATGCCAACGATGCTGCCGTCGCTGTCAACGACGGGGATACCTGCCAGACCCGTTTCCCGCAGAGCTTGCCAGCCCTGCAGGGCCAGCTGCCCGGGTTGCAGGGTGACGGTACTGGGCGTCATTATTTCGCGAACCAGCATTTGCATGTCACACCACCTGTTTTGCTATGTGAAATTACTCTCTACTTAATTATTTAAATTATATTATAAAATCAGCTAACCGGCCAGAAAGGGAGTCTAGGTAGAACGTTAAAAAAATGATGCCAAGTTTCAACAGGAATTTTAAGTTTTGCGCTTAATAATTTTATTATAAGCAAAAAATGAAAATTAGTTTCATCTAATGAAATAAATGGGGTGATTTGGCATGGGGGAAAGATAGACAATATTACCAGCGGCAATTCCGGCGGCGTTCGTTCCGTGGAACGGGCGGTGGATATCTTGCTGTGCTTGGGCCGGGGAGATAAGACCCTGACGGAAATCAGCGCAGAAGTTGGCCTCAGCAAGGCTACTGTTTACCGCATTCTTGGCGCGCTGCAGAAAAAAAATTTTGTTGCCCGGGATGAGTCTACTGGCAAGTATTACCTGCACTGGGGGCTCATGGGCCTCATTTCAGCCAGCCTGGGGCGCGACCAGGGGCTGGTGCAGTGCGTGTATCCCTACATGGAGAAGCTGTGGCGCCTGACGGGAGAAACCGTTACGCTGTACATACGCAAGGGATATCACAGAATTTGCGTGGCGGAAATTGTCAGCCAGCACCCCCTTAAATTTTCCGTGGGCGTGGGGACGGTGGTACCCCTGAACGCCCATACCGGCTCGCCGGGCAAGCTGCTCCTGGCTTATATGAAGGAAGAGGAAGTGGCAGAGGTGCTGAACCAGTGCGAACAAGCCGGGCTTAGCAGCAGCGCATCCGAGCGGAGCTTGCTGTTCAAAGAGTTGCGGGAAATCAGGAAAAGGGGATGGGCCAGCAGCTTCGGGGAGAGAATCAAGGGCGGTTCCAGCCTTTCTGTACCTGTATGGGACCGTAACGGGGAGGTGGTGGCTTCGCTGAATATTCTTGGACCCTACGCCAGGTTGAACGAGGAAGCGCTGATGGGCTACCTGGACGTTTTGCAGAAATACGCCCAGTTGGCATCCATGCGTCTAGGGGGTTCGCCTGTTTTGCTGAACGGCGCCGAGTAATCGTTTGATGGCAAAGGGTGCTGCTAATCGGCGGCGCGCTGTTGTCGCTGTGCCCGGGGCTTATGACCGGTGTGATTGGGCTGGCCATGATCGTTCTGGCCCTCGGCTCCAACATGATCAGCAGCAAAAAACCGGCGGGTTCCGCTAGCGGCGTGCCTGCGGCGGACGCCAACGGCGGGGGATGTGTAGAGCTTGACAGGCATTTTTTCACCTGGGGGAGGAGAAAGCAATTGACGGAGAAAAACGGTAAAACGAGCAAGGTGATGACGCTGCGGGAGGCCGTGCGGAAATACGTTACCGACGGCTGCAGCGTAACCTTCGGCGGATTTATCGGCAGGGACTGCGTGGCCGCCGTGCACGAAATCATCAGGCAGGGCATCAAAGACCTGACCGTAATCGACGATAGCAAGACCGACATGATGGACCTGCTGGTCGGCGCCGGCTGCGTGAAAAGGTGGGAGGGGGCCTACCTGGGCTACGGCGCCATCGGGCTGGCTCCCAACATCCGTCGCTCGGTGGAAAAGGGAGTGCCTTTAAAGATAGAACTGGAGGATTGGTCCAACAACGGCATCAGCATGCGCTTTTTAGCCGGCGCCATGAACCTACCCTTCATGGCCATCAGGTCTATGCTGGGCACGGATATAGTCAAATACAACCCGCGCATCAAAGTAATAGAAGATCCCTACGAAGGGCGACCCATAGCTCTGGTGCCGGCGGCCCGTCCCGACGTGGCCATCATTCACGTCCAGCGGGCCGACGCCATGGGCAACGCCCAGGTATGGGGCTTTAACGGCAACGACGAAAACAAAGCCCGCGCGGCCAAACATACCATCATCACCTGCGAAGAGATTGTCTCCACCGACGAAATCAGGCGGCAGGGCAACCTCACCCTCATTCCTTTTTACTGCGTGGACGCTGTGGTGCAGGTGCCCTTCGGGTGTCACCCCCAGTCCTGCTATGGCTATTACGCCTACGATGTGCTGTTCTGCAGTGATTATCACGAAGCCGCCAAAAACAGGGACAAATTCCTGAAGTGGCTGGACCGTTATGTATTGAGCGCGGAGGACCACATGGACTACTGCGCCAAAGTAGGCTGGGACCGGTTGCAAAAACTAATGCGCCTGGAGCGCCACTTCAACCGCATCCCCGGTTAGCGGCATAACGGCTGGACACTTGAGAAGGAGGAACGAAATCATGCAAGAAAAAAAATACCGGGCATCAGAACTGATGGCGGTAATGACCGCCAAAGAATTCAGGGACTGGGAAATCGCCTTCGTGGGCATAGGCATCCCGCTGGTGGCGGGTATGCTGGCCAAGCGGTTTCACGCACCGAACCTGAACATAGTATACGAATCGGGCTGCATCGGTCCCCTTAAATACCGGGTGGACTTCAACGTAGGGGACTCCTCGGCGGCCGACGGGGCCCTGTGCCTCACCTCCGAATGGCGCGTGTTCAGCGACATGCAGGCCGGCTACTACGACGTGGGCGTCTTGGGTGCAGCCCAGGTAGACAAATACGGTAACCTCAACACCACAGTCATCACCGGCGACCAGGACTACTACACACCCAAGGTACGCCTGCCGGGCAGCGGTGGAGGCAACGACATCGGCTCCTCTATAGGCCGGGTGGTGGTGATGCTGCGGCTGGAGCGCCACCGTTTCGTGGAAAAGGTGGATTACCTCACCACCCCGGGCTTTTTAGACGGCAGCCCGGGTGCCAGGGAAAAGGCCGGGCTGGTGGGCAGCGGCCCCGCCGCGGTGGTGACCAACAAGGCGGTGTTCCGGTTTGATCCCGACACCTACGAGATGTACCTGCACACCATATACCCCGGCGTTACCGTAGAGGAAGTCAAGTCGCTGGTGGGCTGGGACCTGAAGGTGGCGGACAACCTGAAGGTGGCGCCCGAGCCCACTCCCGAAGAGCTGGCGGCCCTGCGCGCCGTGGATCCCACCAACCTTATCATGGGCGGCGCCGAGGCGCGAAAAAGCTTGGCAGGCATTGACGAGTACATCGAACTGACCATTAAAAATTCCGGCAAGTGATGCCAAAATACGCTGTATATTTAGCTTGTTTATGCAGGCAGGTTGGTTGTGCCTGCGCGGAAAGGGGCGCGGTTTCGAGCCCCTTTTTGTTGGAAAAAATATTGAAATAATAGCACGCATATTGAAAAAAATGCAAAAGAGCATCAATTACCATCTTAGCTGCATTATTTCAATAACACATGAAAAGCAGGCTGCTGTGCTCGGCTAAAAACGCCAATGTATTTATACATTATTATTTCACTAAGTAATACAGCTTTTCAAATAATGGAATTAAAGGGTAAATGGTTTTTATAATATGGTTTTTAAATCAATGTTATAATTAACGTGTTAAGATAATTTTATGTATTATAATTTTGCGGCCTTTGGTTAATTTCACATGAGAGGGGATGGAGGGTGAGCAATACAGGACCTTTTACGGTATCAGTGGATCTGGGTATAGCTCTGTCCAGGCTGGTTGCCGATGAAAACTATAAAAAACCTAAAATTGCCCTGCGTTTGGATCAACCGCTGACCCTGGGCCAGTTAATCAAGCAGTTGGGAATACCCGAAAAATATATCGGTTTTGTTACGGTAAACGGAGAAAAGCGCGGCTTGGATACAGTGACGAGGCCCGGCGATAACATCATCTTATTTCCGTACATAACGGGAGGGTAAAACCAAAAAAACAGGGGGAGTTCTTAGTTTAATAAAGCCCTTGTACCCGCCTTTGGCGGGAACAAGGGCTTTTATTGGGATTAGTACCGGTAAAACTTAATTAACGGTTTTAAGACAATTTCAGCATAACAATTATTTACACATTTTCACGAACCTTTTGGTTAAGTAATCTGTCTGCCTCATTGCCATATTTAGCTCTTGCTGCCAAGTAAAATATTATGCCCAGCGCCATCCATCCCAGGACTATGCCCCACTCATACGGCCATACCAGCGCCGACGGGCTTCCGGGCAGGTACATTACGGCCAAGCCTATGCTCAGTAAAACAGCTATAAGCCCCACCAGCTTGCCGTTGGAAACTGTAAAGGGCCTGGGCATATCGGGTTCCCTGTACCGGAGCACCAGGAAGGACAGCGCCACCGCCAGGTAAGCCACAACAACGCCCAACCCGCCGGCATCCACCAGCCATACCAGCATCCTTCTGCCAAACAAAGGCGCCAGTGAAGATAAAACCCCCACCAGGAGAACGGCGTTGTAAGGAGTCTTGTACTTGGGGTGCAGCTTGCCCAAAAAACCGGGCAGCATTTTGGCCTGGGCCATGGCGTAAAGCAGGCGGCTGGCCCCGATGTAAAAGCCGTTCCAGCTGGTGATAATGCCGGCAATGCCGGCCAGCACCAGGATTTTCCCGGCCCACGCCCCGCCGAACAGGGCCGTCATGGCGTCCGCCGTGGCCAGGCTTGTATTCTCCAGTTCTGCGGGGCTAAGCGCACGGGAAACGCCGAAGATGATCAAAATGTACCACGCCGCAGCCAGCAGAACCGACAAGATCAATATTCTGCCGATGGTTTTATAAGGTATGTTCATTTCCTCCGCGGCCTGCGGGATGACGTCAAACCCTACGAACATGAAAGGGGTCATGATAACCACCGAAAAAAGCCCGGCCATGCCGCCGGTGAACAACGGTTCCATGTTGGCCGTGGTCCCGGTGAAAAGGCTGCCCGTTATGAGCATAACACCGCCCGCGGCAATGATCATGGTAAATACCGTCTGCATAAAGGCTGCCATTTTAACACCTATATAATTAACGATGCAGAGAACAATGGAGCCGATGATGCCCACCAGCGCCCAGCTGGCATATACATCCCACCCGGCCACGGTCCAGAGGTAGCCCTGCTTGTAATTGGGGAAAAGATATTCCACAACCGTGGGCAGCGCTACAGCTTCAAAAGATACCACTGAAATATAACCTAAAACGATGGTCCAGGCGCAAATAAACGAAGGCGTTACGCCCAAGCCGCGGTAGCTGTAAAGCAGTTCTCCGCCCGCCTTGGGCATGGCGGAGGCCAGCTCGGCATAGGTCAGTCCCACGAAGGTAACCAGCAAGCCGCCGATGACAAAGGCCAGCATGGCGCCTACGGATCCCGCGGAACGTACCCATTCGCCCGCCAGCACCACCCATCCCCAGCCGATCATGGCCCCGAATGCTAAGGCTAAAACATCGCGCCTAGACAATACCCTGGCAAAACCGGTATCCTGCGACAAAAGCTCTCACTCCTTTAAAATTATGATTTAACATAATGACGGTCCCTCATGCTTACTTCAAATAACATGCCAATAAAAAATTTGTCGAAATTTTTTCCTGATTTTTTCTGGTAGCAAATAAATGAAATTTTGTAAATAAATTGAAATAAATACATAACAAACCATGCATTTTAGCATTGTTATTCAATTATTACCCGGCCATGGAGCGGCAGGCCAGGTAAAATGCGGCCCGCCAGAATGCAAAATAGAATTATCTATTTTTGGTAATGCATCAAGTGTGGTAAAAATCCAGGGGGTTTTGCGCAATAGGTTGGCCGGTTGTTGCTGCTCCTTGAGCTTATACCCTTTAGCCGGACAAGGCAATAGTCCATTTATTGTTATTGCGTGCCCATAATTTGGCGGGTTGATTCCAGTAGTTTTTTACGTATAAAAGTCTTATCAGGTAACATTTTTGCATGTAAATGACATGAGAAAAGCGTTCCGGTGGAAAGACATTATTGTCGCCGTTAGTAATATGTTTTAATCAGGCTCAATTGTTAATTGTAACCCCATCTAAACAACCATTGCTGTAGCCCGCTTTTTGCGGGGTATTATGTTAAAACCCTTTATGTGGGCTGAGTTTTTTCCGGTGCTGCGCGACAAATTCAATTACTACGCGGGAGGTATAAAAAATGAGTAGCAGGCAAGAGGAATTGCTGGCCAGGAGAAAGAAACTTGTATCCCGGGGTATATCCAACGCCACCCCGATTTTCGTCCGGGAGGCCAGGGGTGCTACCCTCATCGACGTCGACGGCAAGGAGTATATTGATTTTTACGGCGGCATCGGCACCCTCAATGCCGGTCACTGTCCCGACCTCGTGGTGGAGGCCGTCAAGAACCAGGCGGAGAAACTGCTGCATACCTGCTTTATGGTAACCATGTACGAGCAGTACCTGGACCTGGCGGAAAAGTTGATTGAAATCAGCCCCGGTAATTTTGAAAAGCGGGCCATGTTTGTGAACAGCGGGGCTGAGTGCGTGGAAAACGCCGTTAAAATTGCCAGGTTTTATACCAAGCGACCGAGCATTATTTCCTTCGAGTGCGCTTTTCACGGGCGGACCTTGTTGACCATGACCCTTACCAGCAAGGTGAAGCCGTACAAGTTCGGTTTCGGGCCCTTTGCCCCCGAGGTGTACAAGGTGCCTTCGGCGTACTGCTACCGCTGCCACTTCAATTCCACCTATCCCGAGTGCGGCCTGCACTGCCTGGAGCAATTCGAGCGGGTGTTTGCCGCGGAAGTGGCGCCGGAAAACGTGGCGGCCATGATCATTGAGCCCGTGCAGGGCGAGGGCGGATTTATTGTCCCGCCGCCGGAATTCCTGCCCGGCCTGCAGAGGATCTGCGCCCGGCACGGCATCGTGTTCATAGTGGACGAAGTGCAGACCGGCTTCGGCAGGACCGGCAAAATGTTCGCCTGCGAGCACTGGGGAGTGGAGCCCGACCTCATGACCGTGGCCAAGTCCATTGCTTCCGGCATGCCCCTGGGCGGCGTGGTGGGCCGGGCGGAAATCATGGACGCCCCCGATCCGGCCCATATCGGCGGCACCTTCGGCGGCAACCCGGTATCCTGTGTGGCCGGGCTGGCCACCATCGAGTACCTGCAGAAAGAAAACCTGCCCGAGCGCGCTGCAGTTATTGGGGAGAAAGTGCTTAACCGCATGAAGCAGCTGCAGGAGAAGTACCCCATCATCGGCGACGTGCGCGGCCTGGGCGCCATGAACGCCATCGAGCTGGTCAAGGACCGCAAGACCAAGGAGCCGGCTAAAGAAGAGACGGCGGCCATTACCAAGTACTGCGTGGAGAACGGGGTTATCGTCATCAGCGCCGGCATTTTCAGCAACGTCGTCCGTACCCTGGTGCCGCTGGTGATCACCGACGAGCAGCTGGACAAGGGCATGGAAGTGCTGGAAAATGCCATCGCTTCCGTCTCCCGGTAGAAACCAGCCTTGCCGGTGCCGCGGCGCGGCACCGGCGGAGATTATTTAATTTGCCGGGGAGGTAAAGAAATGAAAGGTTTTTTTGGTAAACTGCTGCGCGTTGACCTGACCCGGAAAAGCTACACAGTGGAAACTATCCCCGACGCCGTTTTGGAACAATACCTGGGCGGTAAGGGTCTGGGATCCTACCTGCTGCTGCAGCATGTCAAGCCCGGCACCGACCCGCTCGGTCCCGACAACAAGCTGATTTTCACCACGGGCGCCGCCACGGGCACCGCCATGGTGGGCAACAGCCGCTACGGCGTCTACGCCAAGTCGCCCCTCACCGGGTTTTACGCCGAATCGTATTCCGGCGGCCGGGTGGCGCCGGCCATGCGCGGGGCCGGCTACGACGCCGTTATGTTCGAGGGGGCGGCGGACAGCCCGGTTTGCGTAGAAGTCAGCGACGGCGGGGTGGTATTTCACGATGCTTCCGCCCTGTGGGGGCTGGATACTTACGCTGCCGAGGAAAAGGCGCTGGCCATGGTGAACGCCCCCGGCGCCCAGGCGCTGGTCATCGGGCCGGCCGGGGAAAAGCTGGTGCGCTTTGCCTGCATTGAAAACAACCGCTGGCGTTCCGCCGGGCGGGCGGGCCTGGGCGCCGTCATGGGCGCCAAGAAGCTGAAAGCGGTGGTATTCCACGGCGGCGCCAAGGCCGAAATCGCCGACCCCGAACTGCTCAAGGCCGTGGCCAAGCAAATCCGGGAAGAAGGCAAGGACAATCCCGGGGTGAATAACTACCGCACCTACGGCACCACCGTTATGGTGAAAATAATGAACGGGGCCAAGGCCTTTCCCAACCGCTACTGGAACCGGGGGGTGGACCCCAACTGGGAGAACCTGTGCGGTGACACCCTGCTGGAAAAATTTCAAGTTAAAGCTACCGCCTGCCCCAACTGCTTCATGGCCTGCGGCAAGCACACCTCCATCACCGAGGGGGATTACGCGGGGTTGGAAATCGAGGGGCCCGAGTACGAGACCATTTACGCCTTCGGCGGCCTGTGTTCCATTGACTCGCTGGACAAGGTAGCCTACCTCAACGACCTGTGCGACCGTTACGGGTTGGATACCATTACCACCGGTAATTTGGTGGGCCTGGTCATGGAAGGCGTGGAACGCGGCTTGCTGGACGCGACCGTGCGGTACGGGGACATGGCGGCCGCGGTGGACCTGGTGCAGCAGATCGTCGAGCGGCGGGGCCTGGGCGAAATTCTTTCCCTGGGCATCAAGGAAGCCGCCGCGCAGCTGAAGCTGGAGGAGCTAGCCGTGCACGTCAAGGGCATGGAGCCCGCGGGGTACGACCCCCGGGTGCTGAAAGGCATGGGGCTGGCTTACGCCACCTCGTCCAGGGGAGCCTGCCACCTGCGGGCCACCTTCTACAAGCCCGAACTAGCCGGCATGATCGACCCCTCCACCACCGAGGGCAAAGCCGCGCTGTTCATTGATTTCGAAAATCGCCTGACCATTTTTAACACCCAAATCCTGTGCGTGTTTTTCCGCGACCTCATCCCCTGGGAAAGGCTGGTGGAATTGAACAGGGCACTCACCGGCCTGAACTACACCAAGGACGACCTGTGGGCCGTGGCCAACCGGGTCGTCGACGCCACCCGCCAGTTCAACCTGCAGCAGGGGCTGCGCAGGGAAGACGACTGGCTGCCGCCCAGGCTCTTCAAGGAAAAGATCAACGACGGGCAAAACGGCATCACGCCCGAAGAGCTGAGCCAAATGCTCAACGACTACTACCGCCTCCGCGGCTGGGGGTCAGGCCTTTCCTAAGTGTAATAATTGTAAATTTTGAATATTTGGATACCGAGCGGTGCGGCTGCGGCCTGTAAGGCATCGCCGCACCGCCAGCCCTGCTTGCTGTGTAATGTATACCGTGTATCACTAGCGAGACAAGTGTTTCATTAGTGATACACGGCAATATTTGTTATAATTATTAAAAAGCTGCCTGCCCGGCATGTCTCAACTCCGAGACACACCGGGCAGGTAACGCGGGCGCGAAAAACCCGCAAACACGCCACCGGCGCGGCATTACGCCGGTGGCATTTTATTTTTTATCGGTGAAAACGTGGCGGTGGTGATCGTGGAGCCCATCCAGGGCGAGGGAGGGGTAATCATACCGCCTGATGATTATCTACCCAGGCTGCGCCAGCTGTGCGACCGCTACGGCGCCCTGTTGATCCTGGACGAGGTGCAAACCGGTATGGGCCGCACCGGGACCATGTTCGCCTGCGAGCACAGCGGCGTGGTGCCCGACATTCTCTGTCTGGCCAAGGCTTTTGGAGGCGGCATCATGCCTATCGGGGCTACCATAGCCCGCAAGCCTATCTGGGAAAAGCTGGTAGAAAACCCCTTCCTGCATACCACCACTTTCGGCGGCAACCCGGTATGCTGCACCGCCGCCAGAACCGGGGGTCAGGCCTTTCCTAAGTGTAATAACTTTCGAAACGTAACCGTAAATTTAAATTTGCAGCAAAAGAGGCTCAAGCGTGAAATTAACATACCAGCCCGCTAAGTGCATTGGCTGCCGCCTGTGCAAGCTAGCCTGCTCCGGCATCAAGGAGGGCGTGTTTAACCCTGGCTTGGCTAGGCTGCGGGTAACTTCCGTCTACCGGCCGGGTGACCTGGTCAACACCGCAGAGCTGCGCGACCGGTGCGGGCAGTGCGTGGAGGCCTGCCCAACCGGCGCCATAACCGACGGACCGCACGGGCTGGCGCTGGACGTCGACCGCTGCGACAAATGCGGGGCATGCATTAAGGTCTGTCCTACCGGCGTGCTGCGGGCCGGGTATGACGCTGTAATCGTTGAAGGCCGGGCGGGCAGTCCCGTTTACCTGCTCATCGAGGACGATCAGGTTCAGGTGAAGGATGCCGGCCATTTGTGGGGGCACGGGGCGCACGGCGTAGAAAATGAGCTTAAAGCAGTTCACGGTGAACACTGCAGCGTGCTGGCCATTGGTCCCGCCGGCGAAAACCTGGTTCCCTTCGCCTGCATCAGCTCCGACCTTTACCGGCAGGCCGGGCGGGGCGGCGTGGGCGCCGTCATGGGCTCCAAGAACCTGAAGGCCGTGGTGATACGGGGCACCGGGGGCGTGCGGGCCGCCGACGCCGCCGGGCTGATGGCTGCATCGTACGAGGCTTTTAAGAACGACCTTCTCACCGATACTAACTTGTGGGCTTACACCGACGGTACACCCATGATTGTGGAGCTGTCCCAGACCGCCGGCATACTGCCTACCAAAAACTATCAGCAGGGCACTTGCGACGGATACGAAGCCATAAAGGCCGAGGCCGTGGCCGGCGCTAGGGCGGCCAATAAGGGCTGCACCGCCTGTGGGCTGGGCTGCGGCAACTACGTACGCGCCGGCGGCGCTGCAGTGGAAGGCCCCGAATACGAAACCCTGTCCGTGGCCGGCTCCAATTGTGGTATCAGCGACCTGGGCACCATCATGGAATTTAACCGGCTCTGCGACGACCTGGGCTTGGACACCATCTCCGCCGGCGGCGTCACCGCCTTTGCCACGGAGCTCTCCTTGTTAACTCAAAAGAGCAGCCCGCCCATGCCTTTCAAGGATATAGACGGCAATATATTGCCGGCAAAGAACTGGTTCGGCGGCATTTAAGCCGCCGGCCGCCCCTGCCGGGGCGAATATTGACCCTGACGTAAAGAATTGGTACCGGGCGTTGCGCCAGCAAAGCGTCGGGCTCGCGCCGCGGCGGTTAAGAGGTTAAGAGGTGATGGAAGCATGATCGACCCCCACCCCTGGGGCGAATTATTGACGGGAGAGTTGCAAGAGGCCGGCGCGTGCATCATGGGGGTGCCATTCGACCTGGCGGTGAGTTACGCTAAGGGAACTGCCCAGGCGCCGGAGCGAATCAGATACCTGTACCGGTATTTGCCCCCTACTACGGAAACGGGCGTGTACCTGAACCAGCTGAAGGTGTTTGATGCGGGTGATATGCCGCTGGACCTGCAATGGGAACGCTATTTTTAAATGGTGGAGGAAAGAGCTTACCGGCTGTTGGCTACGGAGAAATTTTGCCTGTTCCTGGGCGGGGGCCACACGGTGACCATCCCCCTGCAAAAGGCCTTCGGCAAGTACCACCTGGCCGGTGGGGGCGGGCAAAATCAGATCGGAAGAGCACACGTCTGAACTCCAGTCAC
>CAJYBN010000079.1 GCA_913064925.1 uncultured Peptococcaceae bacterium | reverse complement strand
CCAACTGAGCTAATGGCTCACGTTTTCTACAGTTTTATATGTTACATGAGTTTGGCCGGTATGTCAATGACCTGTAGCCAATTAACTTGCACTTTAGGAGAAAATAATGTGCGGGGCCGGCGGGCGGCCCCGCGTGCACCGGCTAAAAGATGTTTTGCAGCACCAGCGTTTGCTCCCTTCCCGGCCCCACTCCCACCAGAGCCACGGGGACACCGGCCATTTCTTCTATGCGCTCAATATAGTCCCGGGCATTTTGCGGCAAATCATTGTAGCGGCGCACGCCGGAAATATCTTCTCGCCAGCCGGGCACTTCGCGGTATACGGGCTCGCACTGGGCCAGCACCTTCAGCCCGGCCGGGAACTCATTGATAACTTCGCCCTTGTAGCGGTAGCCGGTGCAAATTTTCAGCGTGTCCAAGCCCGAAAGCACATCCAGCTTGGTGATAGCCAGATAACTCAGGCCGTTTATGCGGGCCGCGTAGCGGGCAATGACGGCGTCGAACCAGCCGCAGCGCCGCGGTCGCCCGGTGGTGGTGCCGAACTCGCAGCCCCGCTCGCGAATGTGATCGCCCAGGCGGTCATGCAGCTCGGTGGGGAAAGGCCCTTCCCCCACCCTGGTAATGTAAGCCTTGGCCACACCTACCACGGTGTTTATCTTGGTGGGACCTAGGCCCGCGCCCAAGCAGGCCGCGCCGGCCACGGGGTGGCTGGAGGTTACGTAGGGATAAGTGCCGTGGTCAAGATCCAACAGCGTGCCCTGGGCCCCTTCGAACAGCACCTTCTGTCCCCGGTCGATGGCCCGGTTAACCAGTATGGAAACGTCGTCCACGTACCCGCGCAGCCGGTCGGCGTATTCGTTGTACTGCTCTAACATCTCCCGGTAATCGAACTGCACCTCTGAGCCGTAAACACGGGCCAGCAGCTTGTTCTTAGCTTCCAAAGCATCCCGTAGTTTTTCGGCCAGTTCCTCCCTGTCCATCAGTTCCGCCACGCGAATGCCCGCGCGGGAAGCCTTGTCCGTGTAAGCAGGGCCGATACCGCGGCAGGTAGTACCTATTCTTTTATTGCCCTTTTGCTCCTCCTCGGCCATGTCGATGCTTTTGTGGTAGGGAAAAATGACGTGCGCCCGGGGGCTTATCCGCAGGTTGGCGGTGGATATGCCCTGGCTTTCCAAAGAATCCAGTTCCTGCAGCAGCACGGCGGGGTCAATGACCACCCCGTTGCCGATCAGGCACATTTTATCGCCGTGTAGTATGCCCGATGGTATTAAGTGCAGCTTGAACGTCCGGCCTCTTGCTACCACGGTATGGCCGGCGTTGTTACCGCCCTGATACCGCACTACCATGTCAGCTTGTTGGGCCAGAAAGTCGGTAACCTTCCCTTTACCCTCGTCCCCCCACTGTGCTCCTATCAATACAACCGTAGACATTTAGAACCCCCTCATACTCGTTTCAAAATTTCCCTGGCGGCAATCACTCCCGCCACCGAAGCCTGGGCCAGCCCCCTGGTAATGCCGGCGCCGTCTCCCACGGCAAAAAGGTTTTTATATTTTGTCTCCAGGCCCGGGCTTAAATCCAGCCGGCAAGAATAAAACTTCACTTCCACGCCGTATAGCAACGTGTAGCGCGAGTATACACCCGGCGCTATTTTGTCCATGGCTTTCAACATTTCCACGATTCCCACCAAGTGCCGGTACGGGAACACCAAGCTAAGGTCGCCCGGGGTAGCTTCCTTCAGGGTGGGTACCACTAGGCTTTTTTTCATCCTATCAACTGTGGAGCGGTGACCGTCCAATAGGTCGCCCAGCCGCTGGACAATGACCCCACCGCCCAGCAGGTTGGCCAGGCTGGCCACGTACTTGCCGTAAGCAATGGGCTCGCGGAAGGGCTCGGTGAAGGTTTTGCTGACCAGCACGGCAAAATTGGTGTTTTCCGTTTTCTTAAAAGCGTGGCTGTGCCCGTTAACCGTTATTAAGCCTTCGTTGTTCTCCAGTACCACTTCACCATACGGGTTCATGCAAAAAGTCCTTACCCGGTCGTCAAAGGTGCGCGAGTAATAAATCAGCTTGGACTCGTAAAACACCTTGGTAAGCGGTTCCATGACGGCGGCCGGCACTTCCACCCGTACGCCTATGTCTACGGGGTTAACCACGGTGCGCAGCCCCAGCCTTTGCGCCTCCCGGGCCAGCCACTCGGCCCCTTCCCTTCCCGGCGCCAGTATTACGTAGTGTCCCTTTATCTCTTCTCCGCCGGCGGTTAAAACGCCCTTAACCCGGCTGTCATCCACCACGATGGACTCCACCATGGTAGAAGTGCGTACTTCCACTCCCCTGGTCACCAGGTACTCGTACATGTTTTGCAAAATTTTCTGGCAGCGACCAGTACCCAGATGCCGGATGGAAACGGGAATCAGCTTGAGTTCGGCCAGCATGGACCGGCGCTGGAATTCCAGAATTTCCTCCTGGTGCTCCAGCCCGTAAACGCGCTCCGGCGCGCCGAACTTCAGGTAGTACTTGTCTATATAATTAATCATCTCCGCCAGCTTTTCTTCGCCCAGGTACTGTTCCAGGCTGCCGCCTATTTCCGAAGAAAGGGTGAGCTTGCCGTCGCTGAACGCCCCGGCTCCCCCCCACCCGCAAATGGTGGAGCACGGGCTGCAGTTGTAGCAGTTGCCGCCCTGCTCGCGGGATGGGCATTTTCTATTTTTAATGTCGCGGCCTTTTTCCAGCATTAAAATGCGCAGGTTATCCCTCCTGCGCGTAAGCTCCAGCGCGGCGAATATTCCCGCCGGGCCAGCACCGATGATGATGACATCATATTGAGGGGACACGCTAATTCATACCCTCCCTGTGGGAAAACACATAAAAATAACCCAAACAGACGTTTTGTTTGAGTCAGTTAATTGATATTTAAGCCAAAAAAGTCTGCTTATTTATGATGTTAAATTGAGCAGCAACACAATACTACCAGACGATCATCCTTTTGTCAAGGCTGCTGCCTTCATAGTACGGGGACCCCGCCAGCAAGGGGCTTTAGCTGCCTTCCTGCTCTTCCCCCTTGCGGCGGGCAAGATTCATAAACTTGGTATACTCTTTGAGGAAGGCCAGTTCCACCGTGCCGGTGGGGCCGTTGCGCTGCTTGGCCACGATTATTTCCGCTATTCCCAGCTTCTCTGACTGCTTGTTATAATACTCGTCCCGGTAGATGAACATCACCACGTCGGCATCCTGCTCCAGGCTACCGCTTTCCCGCAGGTCAGACATGATGGGCCTTTTGTCCTGGCGCTGTTCCACGGAACGGCTCAGTTGGGCCAGGGCCAGCACCGGCACGTTCAGCTCCTTGGCCAGTCCTTTCAGGGAACGGGATATTTCCGCTATTTCCTGCTGCCTGTTCTCCGCCCGCCGGTTTCCCTGCATCAGCTGCAGGTAATCGATTATGACCAATCCCAGGCCTTTTTCCATTTGCATGCGCCTGGCCTTGGACCTGATTTGGCGGAAAGTAAGCACTCCGGAATCATCGATATATATGGGCAGTTTGGCCATTTCCCGCGCTTTTTTGGCCAGCTCGGCCCAATCCTCTTCGCTGATAAAACCTTTGCGCAGCCTGTGCTGGTCCACCATGGCCTCAGCGCAGAGCATCCGCTGTACCAGCTGTTCTTTGGACATTTCCAGGCTAAAAATAACCACCGGCTTTTGCGTTTGCCGGGCAGCATGGTATCCAATACCCAGCCCGAAACTGGTTTTACCCATGGATGGGCGCCCGGCCACGATGATTAAATCGCCGGGCTGTAAGCCATGGCAAAGCTGATCCAGATCCGTAAAGCCGGTGGGTACGCCTGTAATTTTACCTTTGTGTTTATACAGAAATTCCAAGTGCTTGAAGGTATCCAACAAAATGTCCTTGATTTCTGTAAACACCGCCGAGGTGCGCCGCGAACCCAGCTCCAACAGCATCTTTTCCGCTTCTTCCATAAGCCGCTCGGCGTCTTCGCTGCCCTCGTAACCCATGCCGGCAATGCGGGTGGCCAGGTGGATCAAGTTGCGCAGCAGTGCTTTCTCTTCCACAATGCGCGCGTAATATTCCGCGTTGGCCGCTGTAGGGGACACGCCGGTAAGGGTGGCCACATAAGTGGTGCCGCCAACCTTTTCCAGCTCGCCCTTGCGCCGCAGCCTTTCGGTGACAGTTACCAAATCTGCGGCCTGCCCGTTTTCTTCCAGCTCCAGAATGGTTTCATAAATGACCTGGTGCGAGGCCAGGTAAAAATCTTCCGGGCGCAAAAAGCGGGCTACCTTGGCAATGGCGCTGTTATCCAGCATCAGCGCGCCCAGCACCGATTGCTCGGCATCTATATTGTGGGGAGGAACCTTATCCCACATTATCCATCACACCTGGAAAAATGTGTCTGATAATTTCCTCTACACGGTGCACGGGAATAATTTCCACCCCCCGGGTATCGCTGGGGATATCCTTTTCATTTTCAACGGGCACAAACACTTTTTGGATGCCGCACTGCTTGGCGCCGTATATTTTTTCCGGCACGCCGCCAACGGTCCTGATTTGGCCCCGGATGGACAACTCGCCGGTTACGGCGATATTTTGCGGCACGGCCAGGTCCTCCATGGCGCTGTAAATGGCCAGGAACACAGCCGCGCCCGCCGAGGGACCGTCGATGCGGCCGCCGCCCACAACGTTCACGTGGACGTCGTAATCGTACAAGTCGCGCCCCGTCAGTTTGCGCAGCACCGAAGCCGCGTTGAACACTGAATCTTTAGCCATGCTGCCCGCAGCCTCGTTAAACCGGATAATGCCTCCCCCTTTACGCCGGGCCGGAAACACAACAGCTTCAATTTCCAACGCCGTGCCCAGAAAGCCGGACACTCCTAAACCAAACACGCGCCCCACCTCGGCGCCGGCGGAAGCGCGGCGGGTGGCGTAGGGTACCAGCCTGCTGATTTGTATCACTTCATAAATGTCAGACACGGTAATAACCGCACCACGCGGGTCGCCGGACCGGTGGCAGGCCAGTGCAAAGGCATCGGCCAATATGTTAACTGCTTTGCGCCCCTCGATGGTGTATTCGGCAATGACGTCGGCTACCTTTTCATCAATGGTGACGTGCAGTTTGCCTGCGGCTTGCAGGACAATCCGGCGAATGTCGGACGGAGTCAAGGGTTCAAAAAATATTTCCGCGCACCGGCTGCGGATGGCCGGGTTGATCTCCTCGGGTTCCCGGGTGGTGGCGCCGATCAATATGAAGTCGGCGGGTGCGCCCTCCTCGAACAGCTTTTTAATGTAGCGGGGGACGTTGCTGTCCAGGGGGTCATAATAGGACGATTCAAAATACACCCTTTTGTCTTCCAGTACCTTAAGCAGCTTGTTTTGTAAAACGAGGTCCAGTTCCCCCACCTCGTCGATGAACAGCACTCCGCCGTGTGCTTCCGTCACCAGCCCCAGTTTCGGCTCGGGTATCCCGGTTTCCGCCAGATCCCGCCGCGCTCCCTGGTATATGGGGTCGTGCACAGATCCCAACAGCGGGTTGGTGGCCTCGCGCGGGTCCCACCGCAAAGTGGTACCGTTTACCTCCACAAAGGGTGCCTCGCTGTCAAAAGGGCTGTTTTCCCGAAAACGCACGGCCTCCAGCGCCAGCCTGGCAGCAGTGGTCTTGCCCACCCCCGGCGGGCCATAAAGCAGCATATGCTGCGGAAAGGAAGACGACAGCTTGGCCAGTATAGCCCGCACTGGGCGCTCTTGTCCCACGATTTCCTCTATGGTGGTGGGACGCAGCACATCTAGAGCCGACTGCACCAAGTTCTTGTGGTTCAGTTTCTCCAGCACCGCCAGTTTTTTCAAAGTTTGGGCGTTTTCCGGGCCCGTACTTTCCTTAATGACCTGCATCTTGATTTCGCGCATGTAGTCTTCGTGCCGCTGCTGCAGGCATTCGTTGATTTTTTTCTCCAGCTCGTCTTCCACGGTGCGCCGGGCAATGATGTCGGCAATTTTTTCTTCTATTTCTTCCAAGATGCCCGGAATATCGTCTTCACCCGGCAACTCATCCAGCGTGGGGTCTTCTAAAACCAGCTTTTGCAGGGCCAACACCCGTTCAGGCAGTCGCTCCGAGCGCATCATTTGCAGGACGTTAAGCTTTCCCGCCCGCAAGATTATTTTATCCGACCCGTATAAATCCTTCAGCAAGTTATAAAGCGAATTAACCTGGCGCCGGGTATGATCCTGTCCTCCAAACTTAACGCTCATTTCTTTGTTGCCTTTAATTTTGTCCAGCAAGCTCTTCATGTCGTCCAGTTGCTCCTTTCCACGGGTGCCGTTATCGCCTGCGGTTCTCCATGTTTACTCGGCAACCACTTCTACGATAACTTGCGCCTGTACCGCCGGGTGCAGTTTGATGGTTACGTTATATTCCCCCAGCGCCTTGATGGGCGCATCCAATATGATTTTTTTCTTATCTACGGCCAGGCCGTGTTTTTCCTGCAGCGCATCAGCAATGTCCTTGTTGCCGATGGCCCCGAACAGTTTACCGGCATCGCCCACCCGGGCCGGGAGCGTCAGCTTCGTGCCATCAATTTTCCTGGCCATGTTTTTGGCCTGCTCTTCTGCCTTTTTCCTTTGCTCTGCCTGTATCTTTTTCTGCTGCTCCAGTTCTTTCATTTTACCCTTGGATGCTTCGACAGCCAGCCCCTTGGGTATCAAATAGTTGCGGGCGTAACCTTCCGCCACCTTCACTACATCACCCTTTTTACCAAGTTTTCTCACGTCTTCCAGCAATATAACCTGCACTTTTCCTAGCCCCCCTTCTTTCCGTCGTCGCCGGCCGGCAAGCGGCGCAGGTTAACCACTGGATCCAGCACCCCAACGGCTAAAACAGCAAAAGGCAGATACAGAATTACCAACGCGGCCACGATGATTTTCACCGCTTTGGCCACCCGCCAAGCCTGCAAGTAATAAACGCTAACGGATAACCCCAGAATAAAAAAAATAAATGCAGATACGAACAAAATGTTCTTTCCCGCCATTCCCAGCAGCTCCAAGGTAAACTCCTCGCCCGCCAAGGTCATGGCCAGCCCGGCGATGATCAACCATATGGAGTACCAGGGCAGTTTCAACTCAGAAAAGCGCAGGCCGCCGGGCGTCCGGTAGCCGAACCCCTGCAGCACGCGCCTGGTGATGAAAAAGCTGGCCATCGTGGTAGCGGCCGTCCACACCACGGTGCTACCCGGTAAAAACACGCGCACCAAGTAACCCATGCGGTCGGCAGCCTCCATCAGATGCTGCCGTCCAACCTCGTCAACGGCGCCGCTTTGCCCGTAAATGCGGTACATCTCCTGCATGGCGGCATCGATTTCCGCCGTTACCTGGCTAAACCCGGCACCGCTGAGCGCGTAACTGTAAATTAAATTACCCGCAGCCGCCACCAGCGACCAGGCTAAAAGAACGGCTGCGATCCGTTCGAAATTGGCCCGGTTTTTGATCAGCAACCCAGTGATGAGACCCAGCAGCCCGAATTGCAACAGCAGCCAGAGCACCGGCAGCAATTGGCCCACAACCCCCAGCAGCATCGCTGCGGACAGGAACAGCGCCAACAGGCCATGCCCGAGGCTGCGCTTAACCACCAGGTAGGCCGGCGGCACAGGCAGCAACAGGGCAATGAAAAAAAACACCGGTGCCGCAAACAAACCCACTAAACCCAGCAATGCCGTCAAGCCAGCCACTACCAGTGTTTCTAAAAAGATCGAGTAACCAGCCGCCGGTAGCAAATAATCACCTCGATTTCTCAGGCTACGATATAGTTCTGCGCTGGTTTTGTTTTTCCTCCCTCCCGCGGCAAGTGCGTGGTTGTTATTTGTTGCGCGGCGTGCCAGAGTCCATAAAAAATGGAGGAACCTTGCCGGCTCCCCCACAGATTGCTCCGCATTTACTCAACGGTAAAAGGTAACAGGGCAATGTTGCGCGCCCTTTTTACCGCTACCGTGAGCATCCTCTGATGGCGTGCGCAATTGCCGGAAATGCGGCGGGGCAGTATTTTGCCCCTTTCCGTGATGTATTTTTTCAAGCGGGGCACATCCTTGTAATCGACTTTGTCCAGCTTGTCGACACAAAAGCTGCAAATGCGCTTCTTGCCCCGGCGTCCTCGCTCACGTCTCATGCGTGCACCTCCTAAAAGGGTATTTCCTCTTCATTAAAGCTGATCTCGCTGCCGAATTTCTCGCCCTCGGCGGACGATTCCCGGTCATCCTTAGGCCAATCTAGAAAACGCACGTCGTTGGCAACCACTTCGGCCACCCGGCGCCTGATGCCTTGGCTGTCATCAAAGGAACGGATTTGCAGCCTGCCGTCCACGGCAACCAGCCGCCCCTTACCCAGGTGGTTGGCGCAGTTTTCGGCCAGTTTCTGCCAAACTACGATGTTGATAAAATCCGTTTCCCTCTCGCCCTGCCGGTTAGTAAACTGCCGGTCCACCGCCAGGGTAAAGCTGGTCACCGGCGTTCCGTTGGGCGTGTACCGCAGTTCGGGATCTTGCGTCAACCTGCCGATGAGGATCACTTTGTTCAACAAAAAAATCACCGCCTTGGCGTATGTTTCTTAATGCCGGCAGCCTAGTCATCGTCTTCTTCATCTTCTTCGCGCACGATGAGGTGGCGCAGAACCTCGTCGAAAATTTTCAGCACCCGGTCCAGTTCTGCGGCCACGGCCGCTTCGCCCTTGAAATTAATTAACACGTAATACCCCTCGCGCACGTGCTTGATTTCGTAGGCTAGCCGGCGCTTGCCCCACTTATCAAGCTTAGTAATTTCGGCGCCGTTTTTTTCAATGACGGACTTAACCCTGTCAATTACAGCCTCCGTGGCTTCCTCGTCCAGCTCAGGTCTGATAATAAAGAGTACTTCGTACCGGCGCACGATTTCACCTCCTCCCTGTGGACATAAGGCCCTACTTGACTGCAACCGGTTTGCACAACACCGCCGGTCGCCTGTAGAGCAGGGTAGGCCAATGAATATGTGTTTTTGGCTATCAAATTATAGCACACTTGACCTGCAGGGGCAAGCAAAATGCTTATTTTTTCCTGGCCGGCCCGGACGGTTTTTAACCGCCGTTGGCCGAATGAATTATTTTTTTGACGCTTTTTTCAAACTTGGGCCGCGGCAGCATAAGCACCCTGCCGCAGGTGGTGCACTTAATGCGAAAATCAACGCCGGTGCGCATTACCTCCCACTGGTCGCCGCCGCAGGGATGCGGCTTGCGCATTTTAACCACGTCACCCACGTTATACCTAACCAGCATCTCGCATCCCCCCAATACCCATTAATTCTGCAGAAACGCAAGATACGCGCGGCACATCATGTAAATGTCGGCCTTGTGGCTGATTTCAAAGGGAGAGTGCATGCCCAATAGTGCCGCCCCGCAGTCCACCACATCCATGCCAAAAACAGCCAGCAGGTGGGCTATTGTACCGCCTCCGCCCTGGTCCACTTTACCCAGCTCGCCCGCTTGCCAGATAACACCATGCCGGTGGAAAAGTGACCTAATATGGGCCATATAGGCTGCGTGAGCATCATTGGCACCCTTTTTACCGCCCGATCCGGTATACTTGGTTATTACCACGCCGCAGCCCAACCGAGCGGCGTTGTTTTTTTCCATCACATCTTCGAAATCCGGGTCCATGGCCGCGTTCACATCGGCGGAAATGGCCCGGGAAGAAGCTAAAAAACGCCTAAGCTGCAGTTCGCTGTAATTGCCGGCGCTTTTTTCCAGCAACTCGGCCAGAAAGTTGGCTAAAAATTCGGATTGCATGCCGGTATTACCGTAACTGCCAATTTCCTCTTTGTCTGCCATGATACCCACCGCAGTATGTTCGGGTTGTTTCACTTGTCCCATAGCAGACAGCAGCGCGTAAGCGCACACCCGGTCGTCCTGGCCATAGGCGCCTACCAGAGCCCTGTCCAATCCAACGTCCCGCGGCTGTATGGCCGGTACCAGTTCCAATTCCGCGCTAACCAGGTCCTCTTCATTAATGCCGTACTTGTGGTGCAAAAGGTTAAGCACGTTTTTCTTAATCCTCTCCTGCTCGTCCCGGTTTCCCGCCGGTAAGGCACCGCACAAGGCGTTGAGCTTTTCCCCCGGAAAGGCTTCCTGCACCTTTTTCTCAAATTGTTCCTTAGCCAGATGTGGCAGCAAATCGGTGATGGTGAACACAGGATCATCGATGTTTTCGCCTAAGCAAACGTTGACCCGCGAGCCGTCCGAACGGTATACCACCCCGTGCAGTGCCAGCGGCAGCGCCAACCAGTGGTATTTTTTTATGCCTCCGTAATAGTGCGTTTTCAACAGGGCCAACCCCGTTTCTTCGTAAAGCGGGTGAACCTTTAGATCCAGGCGGGGGCTGTCTACGTGCGCGCCGATAATGTTGGCCCCGGCTTCCGGCCGCTGCTTGCCCACGACCGCCATTACCAAGGATTTGTCTTTAATAACAGCGTAAACCTTATCGCCCGGCTGAAGTGGCCGGCGCAAGCTGTCCAAGGTAACAAATCCCCGCTGCTGCAGAAATTCTACGGCCAGCGCCACTGCTTCCCGCTCGGTTTTAGCCCGGCCAATGAAGCGCTTGTACTCCTCCCCTGTGTCCATTACTTCCTTTTTTTCACGCTCATTCAGGTAATCCCAAACGATTTTTCGGGCGTAAGTCAATCTGTTGTCTTTGTCCACTGGTTTTTCCCCCTTTTTTGTGCCGACGGTTCGCGCATGCGGCTGAAACTGGTGCCCGCCGCAGCGTCTGCCTGTATGACAACGCAAGTAACGGCGGCAGACCAGGCCGGCCAACCGGGAAAATGAATGTTAACGGCATCCAGTAACAACCATGCATAGGATACAAACAAAGAGCCGGTGGCGGCCCTTCCCAGCACGCCGCTCACCTCACCGCCGGCCAGCGCGCCGGATGCCAGCACCGGTTCCAGCAGCACGGCAACAATGATTACGACTAGTATTCCCCTAGCCGCCCCCAGCAATAAACCGCCCAGCCGGTCCAAAGGACTCAAAAATGAGTGCTCGACAGCGCCGGCAAAAATACGCATCACCAATACCACCAGCAAAAAAACAACCAGAAACAACATTGTAAAAGCAATAATGTTCAGTATAAAATCAGCCACTCCATGTGCTGCGGCAAGCATTTCTTCGATTATTACCTGTTCCGGCAAAATTACAGCCGGATAATCACCCGCCAAGGGCAGCCTATCGTAAAGCACTTGCAGCACACCCTGCGGCAAGTGCTCGGCGAAAAACGCAGCTATGGCATTACCCCATCCCCATTGCCGGTCAAGATAGTCGGCCAGCGCCCCGTACCCAGCAAATGCTGCCGCCAAGCCCAAAACCAGGCCCAACAGCCTGGCGATACCCGCTAAAAAGCCTTTTCTCAGGCCCTGCCAGGCGGAAAGAATAATTATTACTAGCAGTACCCAGTCCAACCAGTTCATTTTTTTCCTCCGATTTTTTTGTTTTATTCGGTCATTTTTATCTTTTTCCTGCCTACACCCGGCGCAAATGTTTCCAGGCCATCATTAACGGCATAAATACCAAAACGGCAATCAGCAGCAGACCTGCATAGCCAAACAGCGGGTATATGGTTCCCACCAGACGGTCAAAATCCACCTGAGCCAGCGGTACTGCCAACAGATTAACTCCTAAGCCGATTAATTTATATTGTTTACTTCCCGGCCTGGCAATGCGGGAGGCAAAACCATGGGCGTTTGCCACGGCGGTGGTAAGTATGCCCAGCCAGATCAGCAGGCCCACGGGAATGTTTA
>CAJYBN010000078.1 GCA_913064925.1 uncultured Peptococcaceae bacterium | reverse complement strand
CCACGGAAATCACCGGCACTTTGCGGTTACCGGTCAAGAACCCTTACCTCGCTGCCTACCCGGACGGTACCGTCCTCCAGCACCTTGATAAAAATACCTTCCCTGGGCATTATACAGTCTCCTACCTGGCGGTAAATGGCGCAGCGGCTGTGGCATTCCTTGCCGACCTGGGTGACCTCTCCCACCGCATCCGGCCCGATGGCCAGCCGGGTGCCCAGCGGCAGGGATGCCAGGTCTATACCCACAGTGGTGATGTTCTCGGCAAAATCGCCGGGGTTGACATCAAGCCCGGCGTCGCGCATCTTCTGGATGCTCTCCAAGGCCAGCAGGCTGACCTGCCTGTGCCAAGGGCCGGCGTGGGCGTCCCCTTCCAGCCCGTGCCCGGCCACCAGCCGCCCCACACCGATGTTTTTCTTACGCATTCCCTTTTTGGGGCTGGTACATACAGCCACTACATATCCCACGGTTCTTCTTCCTTTCTGTTAAATTCCCCGCTCTTGCCGCCCGTCTTGCGAACCAGCCTTACCCGGCCCAATACCATTTCCCGGTCCACGGCCTTGCACATGTCGTAAATGGCCAGCCCGGCCACGGCAA
Source organism: uncultured Peptococcaceae bacterium (assembly GCA_913064925.1). Taxonomy (GTDB): domain Bacteria; phylum Bacillota; class Desulfotomaculia; order Desulfotomaculales; family Desulfallaceae; genus CAJYBN01. Next base: position 11,328 of record CAJYBN010000078.1, on the reverse strand, counting down.
CCGCCGTCATCGCTTCCATCTCCACGCCCGTCTTGCCGGTGGTGCGAACCCGGGCCTGAATTTCCACCCGGTCGGGCTCGCGGAGCCGGAAATCGACTTGTACCCCGGTGAGAGTGATGGGGTGGGCCATGGGAATGAGCCGGCCCGTTTCCTTGGCCGCCATAATGCCGGCCACCCGGGCCACGCCCAACACATCGCCTTTGGCCGCGCGCCTGCCGGCAATCAGTTCCAAGGTAGCCGGCTGCATGACTACTTCACCCCGGGCCACCGCTTCCCGCACGGTGTCGTCCTTACCGCTTACGTCCACCATTCTGGCGGCGCCCCGGTCATCAAAATGATTCAACCCCTTATACCCGTTTTCCTGCATAGCCTATCCCCCTATTTGCGACATGTTGCGGTCTCTTTCCCACCACCCGGCGTTGAGGTGGTGCCCGTCCGGCTTGTTTAAAACAGCTTCCCGGAAAAACCGCACCAATTCATCACGGCCGGCACCGCCGCGCAGTGCCTTTTTCACATCGATCTCCCTGTGGTTGAGCAGGCACGGGCGTAGCTGGCCGGTGGCCGTCAAGCGCAGCCTGTTGCACTGAGCGCAAAAATGGTCGCTCACGGGAGAAATAAAGCCCACCGTGCCCTGCGCTCCCGGCAAGCGATAGTAGCGGGCCGGCCCGCTGCCCTTGACTTTTTTCACCGCCTCCAAGTTGCCCAGCCGGCTGGTTATTAATTTACGCACTTCCGCAGAAGAAATAAACCTGCTACCGGCCCATGAACCGGAACTGCCCACGGGCATCAGTTCAATGAAACGCACGTGCAGCGGCAGGTCAAGGGTCAACCCGGCCAACCTCGCCAGTTCATCGTCGTTAAAATCTCGCATGGCCACCGTGTTAATTTTAACGGGTTGCAATCCCGCTTGCAGCGCCGCGTTGATGCCGCGCCACACCAGGCCCAGGTCCCCGCCGCGGGTGATGCGCCGGAACCTGTCGGGTTGCAGCGTGTCGAGGCTGATATTGACCCGGTTTACCCCCGCCGCCTGCAGCGCGCCCGCCATGTCCCCCAGCAAAATGCCGTTGGTGGTTAAAGCCAGGTCATCGATTTCCGGAATTCGGCGCAGCTTAGCAACTAAATCTAAAATGCCGCGCCGCACCAGCGGCTCTCCTCCCGTAAGCCGAACCTTTTTGATCCCTACCCGTACGCCTGCCGCCACCACGGCGGCTATTTCCTCCAGCGTCAGGATCTCGTGGTGTGGTATTAATTGCACGCCCTCCGGCGGCATGCAGTAGACACAGCGCAAATTGCATCGGTCGGTGACCGATATGCGCAAATAATTAATCTGCCGCTGGAACCTGTCGTTCATTTTTACACCTTCTTAGCGCATTTTAGGTATAACGTCCCTTTTGCTGCAGCAACGTAAGGCTGAAAGTGACAACGTAAGCCAACAGCAGCAGGATTACGCTTAAGGCGATGCCGATGTCGAAATTGCCCTTATGTACTTCCATTACGGTGGCCGTGGTCAACGTTCTGGTATGCCCCGGAATATTGCCCCCCACCATCATGGCCGCGCCTACCTCGGATATCACCCCGCCGAAACCGGCAATCACTGCAGCCAGCAGGCCCAGCCGCGCCTCTCTGAGCAGCAGCCAGACAAGCTGCCAGCGGGAAGCGCCCAGGGCCAAAATCTGCAGCTTCAATTTGGGGTTCAATTGCCCGATGGCAGCCATACTAAAGCCGGTCACTATAGGCGAAGCGATAATTCCCTGGGCGATAATTATGGCCATGGGGGTGTACTGCCAGCCCAAAAAACCCAAAGGGCCCGACCGCCACAGCAGCAAGCTGACGAAAAGCCCCACCACCACCGGGGGTAGCCCCATGCCCAGGTTCACCAGGCTTACCGCTAAATGGCGTCCCGGAAACACCCGGAAAGCCAGAAACAGGCCCAGCGGCACGCCGATCAAAACGCTGATGGCCGTGGCCGTCCCCGAAACCTGCAGTGTAAACAAAGTTATCCGCCAAACTTCCGGGTCGCCGGACGCCAGCATTTGCGCCGCCTTAACCAGACCGTCCCACATTGCTTCCACCAGAATTACCCCGTTTCAATATGCTTGAATTAACATAACGCTTGCCTAAAATTAAAGGGAAAAGTTTGCCGTAAAAATCCTGGCGATTTCCCGGTCCACTTCTTCGCGAAACCGGCGAAACCTGCCTAGCAGCTCGCTTGCGTCAGGGGTTAACCGGGTCCCGCCGCCCGTCTCGCCACCCACCCTGGTGGTAACCAGAGCCATGCCCCACTTTTTTTCCGCCGTCTTTATCTTGCCCCAAGCAGCACGGTACGACATGCCCATGGCCTCAGCGGCACCGGTTATGGTCCCGGCTTGTTGAATATGTTCCAGTAGCTGGAAAAAGCCGTCTCCCTGCACGCCGCCGTTCTTTTCCAGCCAGATTTTATACCCTGCGTTAAAACAGGCCCACTTCTTTTGCTTGTCATCCCCGGCGACCAAATCAACCGCTCCCCACAGGCGGAAAGAGGGACACCCTCTCCCCTCCCCGTAAAGTGTAGTCGAGGGGCTGGTGCCGGCCGTCAACCAGAATGGTAAAAACCTGGTTTTCCGGGATACCCAGTTTGTGCAGTAAATCCTTAATCGTCCCTTCTTCGGGCAGTTCCACCGGCAGGGGCTCGCCGAACCGCTTCTGCGGTAAAAACTTTTCCAAGCCGCTGAACACCCTGACCTCCACCCGCAACACTATCACCCCGCAATCTTCTAAGGGCTTGTTTACCGGTTAATTATACAAAGCAGGATTGCAGGGATATACCCCGCAACCCTGCCTTGTTTTTATTTTACTGGAAATTGAAAACCCGGTCCAGTTCCTCGTCCTTGACGTCAAACTTGGTGTTATGCGGCGGCAGTTCCTCGTTGTAGAAGAACTCGGGCAGCCGGTCGTCGGCGCTAGTGAAACCGGCCTGCTGGTTAAACTGCCGCTCCGTTTTGAGCACGTTTTGCCCCAGGGCGGTTACGTCGTCCACGGTGAGGGACGTGCCATACTGGGCATTAATCATTTCCACAATGGTGGGCAATCCTTCAGGATTGTCCAGCACCGCAAAGGCCACGAACAGGCACAGGCCGGTAGAATCCAGGGCAGCTGTGGCCACCTGCAGGTTGCGGGACAGTTCTACCTGCCCGGCGGGCTCCAGCGGGTTGACGTAGCCGCCCACCTTCAGGATGTTGGCCGTAACGGCATATCCCGCGGTATGGTCGGCGCCCATGGGGGTGGTGGCGTAGGTGACGCCGTTGCCCTTGCAGGCGCGCGGATCATAAGCCGGAATCCCTTGTCCCTTGACGGCAGGAACCCGGGTGACGCCGTACACCTTGCCGGCATTGGCAGAGCCGCTGCCGATAATGCGTCCCAGCGGGGTGCCTTTGGCTACCTCTTCCAGGGCGCTGATGGCGGCCTGACCGTCACCGAAGGGTATAACGCCCGCTTCCATGAGCACGCCCAGGGTACAGCCGGTTTCAATGGTATCCAGGCCCACGTCATTGCAGATGTAATTCAGTTTGGCGATTACGTCCAGCTCGCCGATCTCCAGGTTGGGCCCAAAAGCCCACGCAGTCTCATACTCCACGGGAGCGCAAACCTTACCGTCCGGCATGGGATATACGTTGGAGCAGCGCATCACGCAGCCAGGATGGCAGGCGTGGGTGGCTTTACCCCCGCGTGCTTTCGCCACTTCAGCCAGCTTTTCGCCGCCTACCTCCGCCGCCTTGTCGAACCTGCCGAATTTAAAATTACGGGTGGGCAGCGTGCCGGCCTCATTAATAATGTTCATAAGCACGTTGGTGCCATAGGCGGGCAGCCCCTTGCCACACGTCGGGTTATCAAGCAGAATTTGCGAAAATTTCTTGGCCGCGGCCTTGAACCGCTCGGGATCCTTGACCGGAGCCTCAAAGGTCTTAGGTGAGTCCACCACGATGGCTTTAAGGCCCTTGGAACCCATAACCGCTCCCAAACCGCCGCGCCCGGCGTAACGGCTGCTGTTGCCGTCACCGTCGTTGTTGGTAACCCCGGCGGCATGCATGAGCATTTCCCCTGCGGGGCCTATGGTGATAACGCCAACCTTATCGCCGAAACGCTCCCGGCAAATAGCGGTGACTTCGTAGGTTCCTTTACCGACCAGGTCGTCGGCCGGGAGCAGCTCTTCGCCATCCGGCGTAATTTTTAACAAAAACCATCCTTTGTCTGCGGGCTTGCCTTCCAGGATGACGGCCTTAATGCCCAGGTTGGCCAGCTTTTGCGAAGTTATACCCCCCGCGTTGCTTTCCTTGATACCTCCGGTCAGCGGACTCTTGCCGCCAACTGAAAGGCGACCCGACGATGGCGCGCTGGTCCCAGAAAGCAGTCCCGGTGCTATGACCAGCTTGTTAAACGGTCCCAGCGGGTCGCAGGTGGCGGGCACTTCGTCGGCCACCAGCTGTGAGGTTAGGGCGCGGCCCCCCAAAATCAGGTACTTGTCCGCCACGTTTTCACTTTTTACCTGTCTACTTGACATGTCAACCCTGATGAACCTGGCCACATTCATTCCCCCTTAAAAAATTAATTAAACCGGTGTAATCGCAAGCTGTGGCAATATTCTTGCATATCCAAGGTGGTGACAATTTTGCATTTTAAACTGTAGTAATATTTTTGCATTTTTAGGTTATCGCGGAGCACTGCTTTTGTCAATGAAAAATAAATGAAAAATATATGTAACAAAACCAGCACTGCTTACATTGCTCCTGTCCTGTGTAAATTTTTACCATTTAAGCTGTGCCCGGCACAGGCGCAGCGCCGCCCGGCCCACGGGCCGGCTGTTCCAAGCGCAAAGAAGAAGTATAAAAAATATTTTTCTGCGGAAAAGTTGAAAACGACTGGTAAAAGGCAAAAACAGCCGCCCAGCTTAAACAAATACCGGGCGGCTGTTTGTTTTTTCGCCTTATTACCTTAAAATGAAAAAGAACGGCAGGAGCAAGGAATACCCGCTGCCAAAAACGAAATATAATGAAATATTATGCAGTAAAGATCGGAGGGGCCGCCATGGAAAAACCTTTTTGCTGGGAAGAAATCGCGGTGCTGCAGACCAGCATTGATGATATGAACCCGGAAATTTACCCGCACGTAATGGAAAGACTGCTGGCCGGCGGAGCACTGGACGTTTACCTCCAGCCGTTGATAATGAAAAAGGGGCGACCCGGCACGCTGCTAACCGTGCTTGTAAAAAATAACCAGCAAGACGTGGAACGCGCGCTGCACGAAATCTTCCGGGAAACTTCCACCTTGGGAGTTCGCATGCGGGTGGAAAGGCGCGCCTGCCTGGCCAGAACAATCTTTACCGTGCAAACGGAATACGGGCCGGTGCGAGTTAAAGCGGCCTTCACCGAGCCCAACCGCCCCCGTTACAGCCCCGAATTTGCTGACTGCCGGGCCAGGTCGGCGGAGAGAAGCGTACCCCTGCAGGAAGTCTACCAGGCAGCCCTGCGGGCGGCGGAAAAAGCGGCGCCGCCGCACCCCGAGCCGCCCGGTCACACCGACTAACAACACCGCCCCGCGCCGGTACGGAAAGAAAGGATGTATTACATGAAAACAGTAGATCTTACCCATCCCATAACAACCAACATGCCCGTGTACCCGGGCACGGAACCACCGCGTATCACCAACCCGTGCACCATAGAAAAAACCGGCTTCCGGGAAAAGAAATTGGAGCTATACTCCCATACGGGCACTCACATGGACGGCCCGTCACACATTTTGCCCCGCGGCACGCCTTTGGACGCCTTGCCCGTGGAATGTTTTTTCGGCCCGGCCACAGTGCTCGACCTGTCTGCCCGGACGATGGACCGCATCGGCCCGGGCGATTTGCAGCTCCCGGCGGGGGAGCACCTTGACTACGTCTTACTATACACCGGCTGGTACCATAAATGGGGCAGAGCGGATTACTTTACCGGCTACCCGGTGCTCACGGCAGAAGCCGCCGCCCACCTGGCAAGCCGCCGGCTGAAAGGCATTGGGACCGACACCATGTCAGTGGACCCCGTGGGTACAACCGATTTCACCGTACATAAGATATTTTTACAAAGAAACATTTTAATCATAGAAAATCTGACCAACCTAGCAAAACTGGTAGGTAAAACCTTTACCCTTTACTGTTTCCCCTTGAAGTTCACGCAAGCCGACGGTTCACCCGTGCGGGCGGTAGCCATGTGTGATTAGTTTTGTGATTAATTTTCAAAGGAGCGATGCAAGTATGAAGTACCTGGATACAACGGAAAACCGGGGCAAGCGCATCATCATCACCGTTATCGGGCCCGACCGGGTCGGCATCATCGCCGGAGTAACCGGCATCCTGGCCGAAAATAACATCAACATACTGGACATCAGCCAGACCATCATGCAGGAGTTCCTGGTCATGGTGCTGATCGCCGACATGGAAAAAAGCAAGATCGACCTGTTGGCGCTGAAGGATCGCCTAAGTATCAAGGGAGATGAACTGGGCGTGCGCATCGAGGCCCAACACGAAGATGCCTTTAAATTCATGCACAGGGTTTAGCCGGCGAGGGAGGGGTGGCGCTAATGCTAACCATACAAGAAATCCTGGAAACCATTAAAATGATCCAAGAAGAACACCTGGACATCCGCACCATAACCATGGGTATCAGCTTGCGCGACTGCGCCGGCGGCGATGTGCGTTCCGTGTGTCGCAGTATATACGACAAAATCACGCGCCTGGCGGGTAACCTCGTCCCCACGGGCGAGGCCATCGCCCGGGAATACGGTATCCCCATAGTAAACAAACGTATTTCCGTGACGCCCATTTCCCTGGTAGCCGAGTACGACCATACTGAAGACTACCTGCGCGTGGCCGAAACCCTGGACCGGGCGGCTGCCGAGGTGGGGGTAAACTTTATCGGCGGCTACTCCGCCCTGGTGCACAAAGGCAGCACCGGCGGCGACAACGTTTTAATCAACTCCATCCCCGCCGCCCTGGCAGGAACGGAAAGGGTGTGCGCGTCGGTCAACGTGGCCACTACCAAGGCGGGCATCAATATGGATGCCGTGGCCCTGATGGGGCGCATTATCAAGGAAACCGCCGCCAGGACCGCGGACCGCGACGGGCTGGGCTGCGCCAAACTGGTAGTCTTCGCCAACGTGCCAGAGGACAACCCCTTCATGGCTGGGGCCTTCCACGGCGTAGGCGAGCCCGAATCGGTTATCAACGTCGGCGTCAGCGGACCTGGCGTGGTTAAGCGCGCCGTGGAGCAAGCGGGCAACTGTGACTTCGGAACCCTGGCGGAAACCGTAAAGAAAACGGCGTTTAAAATCACCCGCATGGGCGAGCTGGTGGGGCGGGCCGCCGCCGCCCGCCTGGGGGTTCCCTTCGGCATCGTGGACATATCTCTGGCACCCACCCCGGCGGTGGGAGACAGCGTGGCCGAAATACTGGAAGCCATGGGGCTGGCGCGCTGCGGCACGCACGGTACAACGGCAGCACTGGCCCTGCTCAACGACGCCGTAAAAAAAGGCGGAGCCATGGCCTCGTCTTACGTGGGCGGCCTTTCCGGAGCCTTCATACCTGTCAGCGAAGACGCCGGCATGATGCGAGCTGCCGTAGAAGGAGCACTGGGACTGGATAAGCTGGAGGCCATGACCTGCGTCTGCTCGGTGGGCCTGGACATGATCGCCGTACCCGGCGACACAAGCGCGGAAACCATATCCGCCATCATCGCCGACGAAGCGGCCATCGGTGTGGTTAATCAAAAAACCACCGCTGTGCGCATAATTCCCGCCCCGGGCAAAAAAGTAGGCGATTACGTGGAATTCGGCGGCCTGCTGGGGCGGGCACCGGTCATGCCGGTACACTCCTTTTCCGCCGCCGCCTTCATCAAGCGCGGCGGGCGCATACCAGCGCCCATTCACAGCCTGAGCAACTAGCGCGCAAGCAAAGCCCCCGCTTTCAAGCGGGGGCTTTTTCCACTTCTCTTTTCTTACCCTTTTCCTTCCCGGCTGTTTCTGCCTTTTCCCGGCTTTCTCCGTCCCGCATCTTGCTTTTACCCTGGAATATCGCGCCTTCGTTGATAACCAGCATGGCCACGTCAATGTCGCCGTACACTTTACCTGTACTGGTAAGCTCAAGCTTACCTTCCAGGATAATGTCGCCGTGCACTTCTCCGGCTACGCTGACATTGCGGCCCCTTACATTGGCCCTGACAAGGCCGGACTTGCCTACGATCATGTCCCCGTTGATGTCGATTTCCCCTTCCACCGTGCCGTCGACGCGTAAAGTCCCTTCCACGCTGAGGTTACCGTCAAATTTACTGCCGGTGCCGATAATGGTGTTCACTTTGCCTTCTACCGGGTCGCGGTTTTTACCGAACATTACCCATCTCTCCCATCGTTTGCTGCTTAGTTTAAGTACCTGGACGGGTCAGTCCTCACCCCGTTCAAATAAACTTCGTAGTGCACATGCGGGCCGGTGGAGGTACCCGTACTGCCCACTCTGGCTATGCAGTCCCCCCTGAAAACTTCTTGTCCGATATGTACCTCGATGCGGGAGCAATGGCCGTACAGAGTTCTAAAGCCATACGGGTGCTTAATTATCACCGTGCGCCCGTAGCCACTTTTATATCCCGTATATATCACTTTACCGTGACCCGTGGCGACCACCGCCGCGCCGTACGGCGCGGCGATGTCCAAACCGGTGTGGAACTCGTAACGCCCCGTAAACGGAGACTTGCGATAGCCATAACGGGAACTGATCCTGCCCCCGGTGGGTAGGCCCCAAGGCCTGGCAGCAAGATAGGCTTTTCTCTCGGCCACGTCTTTTTTCAACAGGCTAAGGCCTTGCTTGGTATCTTCCATTTGCACGGCCAGGCTTTCGGCCGTCATCTTGGCCGCCAAGTATAAACTGTCCCAATCCTTTTTTCGTTCCCGCACCGGCGCATGCTTGTCCGTCAAATCACGCCGCCCCTCGAAATCCCGGGCGTCCACATGCATATCTCGGCCGCCGCCCCGCGAAGATTCCCTGAAAACCGCTATGCCGGGCCTGCCTGAAAATTCGCTGCCGGCCAGCATGCCCCTGACGTCCTTTTCCAGGAACATTAATTCGTGCATTTTATCCTGCAACGCCTGGATGTCCGCCTCCAATGATTTGAGCTTAAGGTCCTGCTGCTTGTTGATCGCCCGCAGTGCCCTCAGCTCGGCCATGTTTTCCCTCATGTGCAGGTACTGCACGGAAAAATAAACGACCAGCGCGGTAATGCCGATGACGGACAAGATTACGGTAACAATGAGGAACATGGGAACGCGCATTCGTAATATGGACTGCTGAGAATGGGGTATAAACATTATGGTTGAGGAACGGGGCAAATTTAAACGGAGGAATTTAAACCTGCCTGTAGGCAAAAATAACCAACCCCATGTATAAGTTTTTCTTATTATTCATTCGCCAGTTCCTTGCTTTTTCCTGCATGTATTTCTTATTCGTTACCACCCCGGAGCAGGAAACGGTAAGCGCCCAGCGCCGCCTTAGCCCCTTAACCCGCCGCCACAATTACCTGTTTTTCCGGTATATTGGTAACATCTTCCGCGGCGAAAAAGCCCGGCACTTGGGTCCGGCAGCTGCAGTCCACAACTACTTCGCCCAGTTCGTTAATTTCAACCAGATCCTTCACCGGCCTGCTGTTGGGCACGGTGCCTATTTCCACGAAAACTCCGGCCACCGGAATTTATTTCTCCTCGCGGGTGGCCAGGGAGCAAACGGTGATTGGTGTTCATTTTTTTTCTCGCCGCGTAAACTGCCGCAGTCATCCCCGCCGTGCCCATGCCCAAAATTATCGTATCGAACAAAAAAACACCCCTTTGGCTTTTTGTTGATATTTTACCTTGCCGAAGGGATGTTAATTCCCCCGGCAGGCGTGTTCAAGACGCACCCGGCGGCCTGGGCGCCCCTGCTGTGGCGCCTAGCCGTACTTACTTCTATTTCTTTACCGTCGGTGACAACCAGTACCGCGCCATCTCTATCCGTGCGCAGCACGCGGGCTCCGGCGGCACGCAGGGCATCAAGCGTAGCTGCTGAAGGGTGACCAAAACGGTTATTGTACCCCACCTGTACCACAGCCAGTTCCGGCGACACCGCAGCGAAAAAACGGGGTTCACTTAGCTCGCTGCCGTGGTGCGGCACTTTCAACACCTCGGCCCGCAGCGCGGTGCCGTTGGAAAGCAGCTCTCGCTGGGCTTCCCTTTCTATATCGCCGGTCAGGAGAAACGAAACGTCACGGTAATCCAGCCTCAGCACTAGGGAAGCATTGTTAAGGTTATCGATGGTCTGCCGTACCGGAGCCAAAACAAACACGTCCACCTGGTCACTTAACCGCAGTGCCTGACCGGCTGCCGCCCGGTATACGGGAATATCAAGCGGCGCCAGGCGAGACAACATGGCCGAATAATCTGCGGCTGCAGACAGCACCAGCGCCCCCACGCGCACTTTTTCCAGTACAGCAGGTACGCCGCCGTAGTGATCACCGTGGGGGTGGGTCACCACCAGTACGTCCAGCTTGTTTATACCCAGGCGGCGCAGGTAAGGTACAACCACCGCCTCTCCCACCTTCAATCCCCCTTCCGGATCGCCTAACTTGCCCCCCGCGTCCACCAGCATAGTTCGGCCGCCGGGAAACCGTACTAAAATGCAATCGCCCTGGCCTACATCCACGAAATGCACCTGCAGCTTACCACCGGTTCCTCCCCAAGGAACCAGTACCACAGCGCACAAGATAACGCCGCAGACCGCCGCAGCGGCTTTGCGCGGCGCCTCAGGTAACGGCAAGTTAATAGACCCCCGGGCTATCTCCATCCAGAAAATTAAGCCCGCATACCATAAGGGAATGACATGTGGCGGAGGAGAGGCGAGGTATAAGGAGCTCCCGGGCAGCGTCACCAGCAGACCGGCCAGACCCAGAAACAAGTCGATAAGCAGGCCCGTAACGGCATTTACCATTTCTCCCAGGGGTAATAAGACAATCCCCGCCAAGCAACCCGTAAACCCGGCCAGCATGATGGCCCCCACCAAAGGTACCAGCAGTAAATTGGCCAGCGGGGCCACAGGTGTAAAAAGGTTGAAATAATAAACCAGCAGCGGCAGGGTGCCCGCCTGGGCGGCCAAAGTTACCTGCAGCGGCACGCTCAGCCAGCGCGGCAGCGCCCACCGCCTGAACAATTCACCCAGCGGGGGACCGAGGTACAAAATACCCCAGGTAGCGGCAAAAGAGAGCTGGAAGCCGACTTCAAAGAGAGAAGAAGGTTCCCAGGCCA
>CAJYBN010000077.1 GCA_913064925.1 uncultured Peptococcaceae bacterium | reverse complement strand
GATACCAAGAAATTTCCCCCAGGCGCCGTGTCCTTCGCTATTTCCCAGGCCAAGAACATGCTGTGTGGGCCGGCAGAATTGGAAAGCAAATCTCATGATTATTTCAGCCGCAACGTTTGCCGGGTATACAGGCTTTATCAGGAAAAAATGCGGGAAAACAACGCCCTGGATTTTGACGATTTAATTTGGCACACCGTGCGCCTGTTCCGTACGAACCCGCAGGTGTTATCCCGCTACCAGGAAAAGTTTAAGTACATTTTAATTGACGAGTACCAGGACACCAATCACGCCCAGTACGTGCTGGTAAACCTGCTAGCCAGCAAATACAGGAACATATTTGTGGTAGGGGACCCTGACCAGAGCATTTACGGCTGGCGCGGCGCGGATATACAAAACATCATGAACTTTGAGCGGGATTACCCCGATGCGGTGGTTATACCCCTAGAGCAAAACTACCGTTCCACGCAAACCATATTGGCTGCGGCCAACGAAGTTATACACAACAACCGCAATAGGAAAAAAAAGAATTTGTGGACGGCGGGGCCGGCCGGTGACCCGGTGGTGGTGTTCAGGGCCCGGGACGAGCATGGCGAGGCTGAGTTCGTGGTAGACCGGATAGCCCGCTGGCACGGCGCTAAGCAAAGACCTTACGGTGATTTTGCCGTGCTGTACAGAACCCATGCCCAATCGCGGGTGCTGGAAGAAAAATTTCTGGCGGCCGGGATACCCTATACCATTGTCGGCGGGCTGCGCTTTTACGAGCGCAAGGAAATCAAGGACCTGCTGGCTTACCTGCGCTTGCTGGTTAACCCCGGCGACCGGTTAAGCTTGCAGCGTATTATCAACGAGCCCAAAAGGGGTATAGGTTCCGCTTCTCTGCAGAAAATACTGGCCCGGGCGGACGAAACCGGTACAGCGCCCCTGACTTTGCTGGAAAGAGAAGAAAAAGTTCCGGGACTCGGCGGCAAGGCGGCCAAGTCTGCCCGGGAATTCGGCCGTATGATGCGTCATCTCAGGGAACAGGCAAGCAGCTTGCCCGTAACCGACATTGTCCGGTTGGTTCTGGAGCGAACCGGCTACTGGGAAGCGCTGGAGAACGAACGAACGGCGGAAGCCGCCGCCAGGCTGGAAAACCTCAGGGAGTTCTACACGGTTACCGGGGAATATGATCGCCAGGCCGGCAGCGGCGGCCTGGAGGACTTCTTAGCCGGGATCGCGCTGCTTACCGACGTGGATCAATATGACCAGGCGGTTGACCGGGTAACCCTTATGACGCTGCACAGCGCCAAGGGGTTGGAATTTCCCGTTATTTTCATGGTGGGCATGGAGGAGGGTGTTTTCCCCCATGCCAGAACCCTGGAAAACAGGCATGAGTTGGAAGAAGAAAGAAGGCTTTGTTACGTGGGCATTACCAGGGCCAAGGAGTTGTTATACCTGTCTTGCTGCCGGCAGCGAACGCTGTACGGGTACACCAGGTTCAACGAACCCTCGCGGTTTTTGCGCGAGTTACCCGACCGCTTGTTGACTGCGGAAGACCCGGTGGAAAAACATTTATTTTACGCACCCGGAGCATATAATATGCCTAACGTTGATAACAGCGCAGCGGGTCGGGAGGACGGGTACCGCCCGGGTGAACGGGTTCGCCACCGCAAGTGGGGTTTCGGTACCATTATCGATGTTCGGGGCAGCGGGGACAGGTCGGAGTTGAAGGTTGAATTTCCTGGCCTGGGCGTCAAAACATTGTTGGCCCGTTACGCTCCACTGGAGCGCTGTTAGAAGGGGGAATCGGCATGAGCGGCGCGCCGGAAGAAGTCCGCCGAAAGATTGCATCTTTGCGCCGGGAGATTGAAAGGCATGATTACCTGTACTACGTATTGGACGCTCCCGTGATATCGGACGCCGAGTACGACCGCCTGATGGCGGAACTGCAGCGGCTGGAAAGACAGTATCCTTCTCTAATCACCCCCGACTCTCCTACCCAGCGGGTGGGAGGGAAGCCGCGGGAAGGTTTTGCCACCGTCAGGCACGCGGAGCCTATGCTGAGCCTGGCCAATGCTTTTGGAGAAGAGGAGTTGCGCGAGTTCGACCACCGGGTCCGTAACGCACTGGGCAGCAACGCGTACGAATACGTAGTGGAGCTAAAAATAGACGGCCTGGCGGTTGCCCTCACTTACCAAGACGGCCTGTTTGTGCGCGGCGCCACCCGGGGTGATGGCGAAACCGGCGAGGACATTACCGCTAACCTGAAAACCGTGCGCAGCATTCCCCTGCGCCTGCGCGAACCGGTCCACCTGTTGGAAGTACGGGGCGAGATGTATATGCCCAAGGAGGCATTTCTCAAGCTAAACCGCCAGCGGGAGGAACGCGGTGAAGCAACCTTTGCCAACCCGCGTAACGCCGCAGCGGGGTCTCTGCGCCAGCTGGACCCGGGAATTACGGCGCAGCGGCACTTGAACATATTTGTCTACGGCATCGGCGTGCTTGAGGACCCGGTCCGCCCTTCCCCGGCGACGCACCAGGAAGTGCTGCGTTTCTTGCAAAGACTGGGCCTGCGCATTAACGAGCATTATCAGGTCTGCCGGAACATGGATGAAGTAATCAGCTACTGCCGCATTTGGGAGGAAAAAAAAGCCGAGCTGCCTTATACCATCGATGGCATGGTAATCAAGGTTAATTCACTGGCCCAACAATCCACCCTGGGGGCCACCATGAAAAGCCCCCGCTGGGCTATTGCTTACAAGTTTCCCGCCGAAGAAGCGGAAACTGTGGTGCGGGATATCGTGGTGAGTGTTGGGCGCACGGGCGTCATTACGCCCACGGCCGTTCTTGAACCAGTTTTCCTGGCGGGTTCCACCGTAAGCAGAGCCACTTTACACAACGAGGATATCATTAGGGAAAAGGACGTCCGCATTGGGGACCGGGTAATTGTCCACAAGGCCGGCGACGTGATTCCGGAGATTGTCAAGGTATTAAAGGAAAAACGGCCGCCGGGAACCAGGCAGTTTTCCATGCCCGCCAAGTGCCCAGCTTGCGGTGCAGATGTGGTGCGGGCAACCGGCGAGTCGGCTTATCGATGCACGGGTGCCTCGTGTCCGGCGCAGCTGCTGGAAGGGTTAATACATTTTGCTTCCCGGGGCGCCATGGACATAACGGGCTTAGGTCCAGCCGTTGTCAGGCAGCTGGTGGAATCCGGCCTGGTAAAGGATGTCGCCGACTTGTATCGCCTTAATCCGGAACAGCTAACGGGGCTGGAGCGCTTTGCCGCAAAGTCGGCTCGTAACTTGGTTGAGGCCATTCAGGCCAGTAAGAAAAGGCCGCTGCACCGCTTGATTTACGCCTTGGGCATCAGGCACGTGGGTGAAAGGGCCGCCCGCATCTTGGCCGAGCGGTTCGGCGACATACACCGCATAATGAACGCCACCTATGAGGAGTTGATCGCCATCCCGGAAGTTGGCCACAAAATTGCCGAGAGCGTGGTCAACTTCATGCGGGAGCGGCAAAACAGGGAGTTGATCCGGCGCTTGGTGGAACACGGGCTAAACGTCACCGTAGAAGCGGTTGCCCGGCCCGGTGGTGACAGCGCGCTGGCCGGAAAAACCTTTGTTCTTACCGGCACGCTGTCTGCCTTGAAAAGAGACGAGGCTAAGGAGCTAATTGAAAAACGCGGCGGCAAAGTGGTATCTTCGGTGAGCAAACATACCGACTATGTGGTTGTGGGCGAAAACCCGGGCAGTAAGCTGGAAAAAGCGGCTAAGCTCGGCGTGCCGGTGCTAGATGAGAAAGAATTTCTCAAGCTGGCCGGCGTAAAGGAGGACGGGGATTAACAAATTACCCCAGTCCATTGCCGGCTTGCCCGCAGGAGGCACCTCTGGTATAATGATGTCAGTTTTTGAGAAAAAAGGAAGGTGCGCGATGATCAGCATCAAGGAAGTGGAACACGTGGCTTTACTGGCCAGATTGGAGCTTTCCGAGGAGGAAAAAGAAGTATACACCAAACAATTAAGTGACATACTGGAGCATGCCCGCAAGCTTCAGGACCTGGATACGGAGGGTGTGCCGCCCACGGCGCACGTATTACCGCTGCAAAACGTCTTTCGGGAAGACCGGGTGGGCGAACACCTGGACATAGAGGATGTGCTGTCCAATGCACCTGAACGCGAAGGCGATTTCTTTAAAGTACCCAGAATAGTATAGTATAAATTATACTGGCCGGAGGGAAAAAATTTGCAACTGTATCACATGACTGCGCACCGGCTGCAACAAATGCTGGCCAAAGGGGAAATAAGCGCCGAGGAGCTGTGCCGGTCAGTTTTCCAACGCATAGACGAGGTGGAAGAGAAAATCCGCGCTTACATAACGCTGGACAGGGAAAATGCCCTCCAGCAAGCCAAGGCGGTGGACAAGGCCAGGCGCGCAGGCGAGCAACTTCCCCCGCTGGCGGGTATCCCCGTAGCCGTCAAGGATAACATTTGCACCAAGGGGCTGCGTACCACATGCGCCTCCAAGATACTATACAATTACGTACCGCCTTACGATGCCACGGTCATGGAACTATTGCACGATGCCCAAATGGTGTTACTCGGCAAAACAAACATGGATGAGTTTGCCATGGGCTCGTCATGTGAAAATTCCGGGTTTTACCCCACATGCAACCCCTGGGATACCGACAGGGTGCCGGGCGGGTCCAGCGGGGGTTCGGCTGCTGCAGTAGCGGCCGGTGAAGCCGTGCTGGCTCTGGGCTCGGATACCGGCGGTTCCATACGCCTGCCCGCTGCATACTGCGGTGTGGTGGGCATGAAACCCACTTACGGTGCCGTGTCCCGCTACGGCCTGGTGGCCTATGCTTCTTCGCTGGATCAAATCGGGCCTTTTGCCAGGGACGTCACCGACTGCGCGCTCATGCTGAACGTGATATGCGGCCATGACCCTCGAGATTCAACTTCGGTGCCGTATGATAAGCCTGATTACCGCACTTTTCTCACCGGAGAGATTAAGGGCATGAAAATCGGCGTGCCCAGGGAATACATGGGAGAAGGTATCGACTCCGCAGTGAGAGAGATCATCAACAAGGCCGTGCGGGTGTTCACCGACCTGGGTGCAGAAGTAGAAGAGACTTCCTTACCACACAGCGATTATGCGCTACCTGCCTATTACTTGATTGCACCGGCGGAAGCCAGCTCCAACCTGGCCAGGTATGACGGGGTGCGCTATGGCTATCGCGCGGATAAATCCGAAGATGTGGTGGATATGTTCAAGAAAACGCGCAGCGAGGGGTTTGGCCCCGAGGTGAAGCGCAGGATCATGCTGGGCACTTACGCGCTGTCCGCGGGTTATTACGATGCGTATTACAACAAGGCGCTCAAGGTGCGCACGCTTATTAAAAGGGATTTTGACCGCGCCCTTGAAAAATACGACTTACTCCTTGCTCCTACTGCGCCGGGAACGGCGTTCAAGCGCGGGGAGAAAGTGGACGACCCCTTACAGATGTACATGGTTGACATATGCACCCTGGCTGTGAATTTAGCCGGCATACCCGCCATTTCGGTACCCGCCGGCAACGTTAGCGGGTTACCCGTAGGGATGCAGCTGATGGGTAAACCTTTCGGAGAGGGAGAAATACTGCGTGCCGCCTATGCCTTTGAACAATGTTCCGGTATTTGCTGCCAATTGCCTGATTAATATCCTGGAGGTGTGACGATTTGGCCCAGTACGAGGCGGTCATCGGCCTGGAAGTGCATGTGGAATTGAAAACCGGCACAAAGATTTTTTGTCCTTCCAGCACCGAGTTCGGTGCCGCCCCTAATCACCACGTTTGCCCCGTATGCCTGGGATTGCCGGGTGTGCTGCCCGTAATCAACCGGAAGGTAGTTGAATATGCCATTAAGGCGGCCCTGGCTTTAAACTGCCGCATAGCACCATATTCCAAGTTCGACCGGAAAAATTACTATTACCCCGACTTACCCAAAAATTACCAAATATCCCAATACGACTTGCCCATTGCCGCCAATGGCTACTTGGAAATTGAAGTTAACGGCCGGGCTAAGCGCATAGGAATCACCAGAGTGCACATGGAGGAGGACGCCGGCAAGCTGGTGCACCAGGGATCCATTTCCACCACGCCTTATTCCCTGGTGGATTACAACAGGACAGGCGTGCCGCTCATTGAAATAGTGTCCGAGCCGGATATGCGTACCCCGGAAGAGGCTGCAGCTTACCTGGAGAAATTAAAGGCCATTATTCAATACACCGGGGTGAGCGACTGCAAAATGCAGGAGGGGAGCCTGCGCTGTGACGCCAACGTATCCGTTCGACCCGCCGGGCAAACCGGTTTAGGAACCAAAACCGAGATTAAAAATATGAATTCCTTCAAAGCCTTGCAAAGGGCTTTGCAATACGAGATAGAAAGGCAGATTGACCTGCTGGAACAAGGGGAACAGGTTGTTCAGGAAACCAGGACCTGGGACGAGGACCGGGGGGTCACCTTGTCGCTGCGCAGTAAAGAGGAGGCACACGATTACCGGTATTTCCCCGAACCGGACCTGGTGCCCATGGTCATTTCTGAGGAGTGGGTAAACGAAATCAGGAGCACGCTGCCGGAACTGCCCGACCGGCGCAAGCAGCGTTTTGTGCGCGATTACGGCTTGCCGGCTTACGATGCCGCGGTGCTCACTTCTACCAGGGAACTGGCCGATTATTTCGAACGGTGCGTGGAGCTGTATAATCATCCCAAGACGGTGAGCAACTGGGTTATGGGCGACCTGTCCAGGATGATGAACGCTACCGGAACGGAAATAGGCGACGTCTGCATACGGCCCGAGCAACTGGCGGGGATGCTTCAGCTGCTGGACAAGGGAACCATCAGCGGCAAGATAGCCAAAACCGTTTTTGAGGAAATGTTTCGTACCGGCAAAGATCCTGAAGCTATAGTAAAGGAAAAAGGGCTGGTGCAAATTAGCGACCAGGCTGTCATCGAGAAAGTGGTTGAAGAGGTAATTGCCAACAACACAAAATCCGTGGAGGACTACCTTTCCGGCAAAGAACGAGCCCTGGGGTTTTTGGTAGGCCAGGTGATGAAGGCTACCAAAGGCAAAGCCAACCCGGGCTTGGTAAACAAGTTGCTCCGGGAAAAGCTGGGCAAGTAGAAACGGCTGACGGCATGGGAGCAGGGGAAGGTACTTCTGCTCCCATCATTATTATACAGGCCAAGTGTATGTGATATACAGTATAAGCGCTTGGTTCACCTTTTCATGAGAGCGTTTTAATGGTAAAATGTAAAATATTTAAGATTGCTTTTGATTATGCCTGTTATGCAGAATATACCAGAGAAAAATGAAAAAATTCGCGAGAAAGGAGATAATTACATGATTAGCAAAATAACTTTACCGGTAAAAGATATTTATATCGTAGATACCACCTTGCGGGACGGCGAACAGACGGCCGGCGTGGTGTTTGCAAACAGGGAGAAGGTGAGAATAGCCAAATTTTTGGATGAAATGGGCGTGCAACAGATAGAAGCCGGTATTCCAGTCATGGGCGGCGACGAAAAGGAAGCCATAAAAAAGATTTGCCAATCCGGTCTTAGAGCTAGCATTATGGGCTGGAATCGACCGGTTATCAAGGATATTGAAGAATCCCTGGACTGCGGCGTGGATGCCGTGGCCATCTCTATTTCCACTTCGGACATTCACATTAAACACAAACTCAGGACGAGCCGGGAATGGGTTTTGGAGAACATGGTTAAGGCTGTTGAGTTTGCTCGCAAGGAAGGAATGTACATTTCCGTGAACGCAGAGGATGCTTCACGCAGCGATATGGATTTTTTGATCCAGTTCGCCAAAGCGGCCAAGGAAGCCGGTGCCAACAGGCTGCGTTACTGCGATACCGTGGGCATTCTGGATCCGTTTACCACTTACCAGAACATAAAGACAATTCGAGAAAATGTTGACTTGGATATTGAAATGCACACCCATAACGACTTCGGTATGGCTACGGCCAATGCCCTGGCGGGCGTGATGGCAGGCGCCAACTGGATTGGCGTAACCGTTATCGGCTTGGGCGAGCGGGCGGGCAACGCCGCCTTGGAAGAAGTGGTCATGGCCTTAAAGCACCTGTTTAAGGTAGACTTGGGTTTCAAGACCGAGATATTCCGCGAGGTGGCCGAATACGTTTCCCATGCCTCCGGCCGCGAGTTGCCGGCCTGGAAGGCCATCGTAGGATCCAACATGTTTGCCCACGAGTCGGGCATTCATGCCGACGGGGCGCTAAAGAATCCCAAAACGTACGAGGCCTTCCTGCCCGAAGAAGTGGGATTGGAAAGGCAAATCGTGGTGGGTAAGCACTCCGGTACCGCTGCCCTCAAGGCGAAATACGCGGAATACGGCATACGGCTTACCGAGCACCAGGCCGAGGAACTGCTTCCTGTCATTCGCTCTTACACGGTGTCGTTGAAAAGGCCGCTTTTTGACAAGGAATTAGTGTACATTTATGAAGACTACTACGGAGGAAAGAGGGATTAATTTGGGCCAAACCATCATTGAAAAGATACTTTCCGCTCATAGCAACAAGCATGTCCAGGCCAATGAAATTGTGGTGGCCGACGTGGACTTCATCATGGGGCAAGACGGCACATCTCCCCTGGCTATTAGGGCATTCCAGGAAATGGGTGGCAGCGACGTTTTTGACCCCAACAGGGTGGCCCTGGTTATTGATCACAGTGCCCCCAGTCCCAACGAAGGTGTTTCGGCGCTGCACAAATTAATGCGAGAATTTGCCAGGGCCAAGGGGGTGCGCCTCTATGACATCGGCGAAGGGGTCTGTCACCAGCTGGTGCCGGAAAGCGGCATGGTTGGCCCTGGTAGCCTGGTTATCGGCGCCGATTCGCACACCTGTACTTACGGCGCGTTAAATGCATTTTCCACCGGCGTGGGTTCCACCGATCTAGCCGGTGGACTTATTTCCGGCAAAATGTGGTTTAAGGTACCGGAGACGATAAAATTCGTATGCCACGGCCGGCTCCCGGCCGGGGTATACGCTAAGGACCTCATTTTATATTTAATCGGCGACGTTACCGCCGATGGTGCTACGTACATGGCTGCGGAATATACCGGCGAGGCCATCGCCGCGCTGTCCATGGAGGGGCGCTTTACCGTCGCCAATATGGCCGTTGAAATGGGCGCTAAGGCGGGGTTGATGGAAGCGGATGAAAAAACCTTCGCCTGGCTGGCCCGCTATACCGACAGGAAGTTTTCGCCCGTGGTGCCCGACGCCGACGCCCATTACGCCTTAGTTAAGGAGTATGATGTATCCAAACTGGAACCTCAGGTGGCCAAGCCTCACCGGGTAGATAACGTTTGCCCGGTAACGGATGTGGTAGGTACTCCGGTACAGCAGGCCGTGATAGGCACCTGCACCAATGGCAGGCTGGAAGACTTGGCCGTGGCGGCTAAGATTTTGGCGGGCCGGAAAGTGCACCCCGATGTCAGGTTGATCGTGGCGCCAGCCTCGCGTCGCATATACCTGGAAGCTATAGATTTAGGCGTACTTCAGGAACTGATCAAAGCCGGTGCGGCTGTTGTTACGCCGGGGTGCGGGCCCTGCGTTGGTACACATAACGGGATTCCTTCCGACGGGGAAAACGTCATTTCTACGGCCAACCGCAACTTCAAGGGGCGTATGGGCAACAGCAACGCCAACATATACCTGGCTTCGCCGGCGACAGTGGCGGCTTCAGCTCTCACCGGCAAAATAACCGACCCCAGAGAATATATAAAAGAGAATATATAAATAAAGTAGGTGACGGCATGGAACTGCAAGGAAAAGCGCATAAGTTCGGCAATGATGTAAACACGGATTATATCATTTCGGGGAAATATAAGTTTAAGACCTTGGACATGCAAGAACTGGCCAAGCATGTTATGGAAGACCTTGACCCAAATTTTTACCAGAAAATTAACCGCGGTGACTTTATCGTGGCGGGCACTAATTTCGGCTGCGGTTCTTCCCGGGAGCAGGCTCCCCTGGCCATTAAGCATGCCAACATAGGCGCGGTGCTGGCTAAGTCATTTGCCCGCATTTTTTACCGCAATGCCATTAATACGGGATTGCCGGTGGTAGAGTGCAATACGGACTTGATTGACAGTGGAGATGAACTGCACGTCGACTTGGCCGAAGGGGTTATTAAAAATAAGACCAAGGGGACGGAAATTCCCATCAAGCCGCTGCCGCAGGTCATGATCAAGATACTTAACGACGGGGGCCTGGCATCTCACTTTAAAAAGTACGGCGGCTTTAACTTCGACCAGGAGGGTTAACATTGGGATACACGATAACTTTGATTCCGGGCGACGGCATTGGGCCGGAAATTGCGGAAGCCGCGCGCCGGGTAATTGATGCCACCGGAATAGCCATAGACTGGGAAGTAGTTGAGGCGGGCGAAGCTGTGATTGACCGCTACGGCACGCCGCTACCCGATCACGTGCTGGAGTCCATTAAGAGAAACGGGGTGGCGCTGAAAGGACCGCTAACCACTCCGGTGGGGCAAGGCTTCCGCAGCGTGAACGTAGCCTTGCGCCAAAGCCTCAATCTTTATGCCAACGTGCGGCCTGCCCGCTCCCTGCCGGGTATTAAAACGCGCTATGAGCACGTTGATCTTGTCGTGGTCAGGGAAAATACGGAGGACCTATATGCGGGCATTGAACACCGCGTTGGCAGGGACGCGGCGGAGAGTATAAAAATCATTACCCGCGAAGCGTCCGAGCGCATTTGTCGCTATGCATTCGAACTGGCTTGCAAGCAGGGCCGGAAAAAGGTTACGGCGGTACACAAAGCCAACATAATGAAATTGTCAGACGGGCTATTTCTGGAGTCGGCCCGCAAGGTTGCGGCTGAGTACCCGGACATTGAGTTTGAAGACATGATTGTGGACGCTATGTGCATGAAGTTGGTACAGGCGCCGGAGAACTACGACGTTTTGGTTATGCCCAACCTGTACGGCGATATAGTCAGTGATCTTTGCGCCGGGCTGGTCGGCGGCCTGGGTGTGGCCCCGGGAGCCAATATCGGGACTGGCGCAGCGGTTTTTGAACCGGTGCACGGCAGTGCTCCCAAGCATGCGGGTAAAAATAAAGTGAACCCGCTGGCCATTATATTGAGCGGCGTTCTTATGCTGCAGCACCTGGGAGAAAGCCGTCATGCCGACCGGGTTATGAGGGCCGTTAATGAAGTGCTGGCGGAAGGTAAGGACTTAACTTACGATTTGGGCGGCACGGCCACCACCAGCGGTATGGCTGATGCCATCATTAAAAAGATGTAGGAGGTATGGTTTCTCTAAATCCGTTCCCCTTGGGAACGGATTTTTTGCTTGTGTATAAAATAGAGCCCAATTTGGATAATAAAAAGTGACTGACAAAAATTGCGGGAGGGTGACGAGAAATGGTAAACCAAACTAATTTTGGAGAAGGAGAACATAAATTAAGGGCCATGAACGAAGCGCGTTACCCGGGAGGCGTTGTGGTTGACCCGGTGCCCATTACCAGCGGCGAAAAAATTACGGTTTTATACGACGGGTTGCTTGCGCAGAGCGGCGCCGCCCAGGTATTTCTGCACGTTGGGTACGGCCAAATGGGCAACTGGAAGGACGTGCAGAGTTTACGCATGTCGCGTACGGGGTGGGGATGGGTTAAAACATTGAGCATGCCGGACGAAGAGAGGTTTAACTTTTGTTTCCACGACGGTTATGGGAATTGGGACAACAACAATGGGTTGAACTGGACCTTTATTATACATAACGGTAGAAGGCAGTAAGCAGTTGCCACGACTACTTATTCTTTTTCCCGCATTGCCGTTATACCGGCCGGCATTTTTGCCTGCCCGGCGGCGGCTTTTTTTTTGTAAATAAATTTGCTCTCTTTTACATAAAATATAAATGTTGTCAATAGTAACCCAGATCGGAAGAGCGTCGTGTAGGGAAAGA
>CAJYBN010000076.1 GCA_913064925.1 uncultured Peptococcaceae bacterium | reverse complement strand
CGGCTGGAGACACTGTGGCATGAGCTGGCCCGCCGCGGTGTGGACCGCGCGGGGCTGATGCGGCAGAGCATGATAACCCCGGCTTGCGGCACCGGCTTGCTGGCGCCGGAGCTGGCCGAGCGCATCTACCGGTTAACCCGGGAGGTATCCGGGAAGGTTATGGAAATGGTCAAATAGTAGCTTTAGGAAAATAACCCCCGGCCAAACAGGCAGGGGGTTAAAGGTTTAACCCGGCAAAAATATCTTTTAAATTAATCTCTAAACCAGGTAAAAATGGGGAAGATAATGTTTCTTTTTCGCTATATGTGTTGGCAATTTGCCAGTATTTTTCTCCGGGAGTTAGTATTTCTACTACCTTGTGGTAAGGATCAACAATCCAGTATTCCTTAACGCCATGAGCGTAGTATAATCTGCTTTTTTCTACTTTATCACGGCTTGCCGTAGAAGGGGAAAGTATTTCAATAACCAAGTCAGGAGCACCATCGATATAGTTTTCTTTGATAATATTGAGCCGTTCTTTTGTTATAAATATAATATCCGGTTGTGGTTTGTTTGTTTCAGATAAAACAACATCAACGGGGGCGTATATTACTTCACCTAAATCATGTTTTTTGGCAAATTCAGATATAAAAAAATTTAATCTGTTACTTATCCGCTGGTGAACGGTTTTCGGTGCAGGAACCAAGAGTAATTCACCTTCGATCAATTCATACTGGTTATCATCATCCAATTTAAGATAATCTTCGTAGGTGTATAATTTACTGGGTGTTTCCATTTGTACCAATTGAAACCCCCTTTCTTTGCCCTTGCAGTAATACTGTAATTATTTTAACACAAAAAAGAGGCTACCATAAGGTTAGGGAAGAGCTTTTTGCCAGCGTAACTTTTTATGGTTCACTAAAAGCGAGGGACATTTATGCAATTGCCTGACTATCATATTCACACCGCCCGCTGCGGCCACGCCGCCGGCAGGATGGAGGAGTACGTGGAACGGGCCCTGAAACTGGGCCTGCCGGAAATCGGCTTCGCCGACCACGTTCCCATGTACTGGCTGGACCAGCGGGACCGCGACCCCACGCTGGCCATGCCGCCGGAGCAGCTGCCGGAGTACGTGGCCGAGGTGGAAAGGCTGCGGGCGGCGTACCCGGGGATAACCATCCGGCTGGGCTTGGAGGCCGATTACATCCCGGGGTATGAGGAAAAGCTGCAGCCCTTGCTGGAAGGGTACCCCTTTGATTACGTTATAGGATCCGTGCATTATATAGACGGGTGGGGATTCGACAACCCCGCTTACCGGGACGGCTACTGGGAAAAAGACATAAACCGGCTGTACCGGGAATATTTTAAGTTAGTGCGGCTGGCGGCCCGCAGCGGGCTGTTCGACGTGGTGGCGCACCCGGACCTGATCAAAAAGTTCGGCTACCGGCCTCGTGATGACCTGCGCGAGGTTTACGAAGAAACCGCCCGGGCCTTCGCCGTTGCGGGCGTGTGCGTGGAAGTGAACACCGCGGGACTGCGGGCCCCGGTAGGAGAGATTTACCCGGCGCCCGGTTTCCTGCGGGCGTGCTGCAGGCACGGCGTGCCGGCTACCACGGGGTCCGACGCCCACGCTCCCAGCCAGGTGGGAGCAGATTTCGACAGTGCCCGCAGGCTGTTGGTAGAGGCGGGGTACGAAGAAATCGCGTTTTTCAAGGGGAGGAAAAAATTTTTTAGAAAAATTTAGGCAAGGAAGCAGGATAACAAAAGGGTTCGTACCGCACAAAACATAACCTTACAAATTATCCCAATATTACAACCGTTTCGCGGCAGGATTATTGGGCAAAAGATAAAAAAGTCTTAGTTAAAGTACCAATACTTTTTTCATTTTTGCTCTATACCGAAAGGGCAATCCCCCTGCCGCCGGGGGAGCGCAAAGCCAGGATCAAACCGGGTTTTGCCCGGTATGGTGGACCGGCTGCCGAAGATAGGGCTAAGCGTACCTGTCTTGGCAGCTTTCTTTATTATATTCATATATTTTAAATTTATGGGAGGGGCCGGTTACGTGAACAAGATTCGCTTGCTGATTGCCAGTGAGGATTCTTCGGCAAGGCGGGGTTTGACCGCTATCTTCAGCTCGGAAAACGCGTTTGAAGTGCTGGGCGGGTTTACCCTGCAGGAAGCCATAGAGAAGTCCTTGGAGCTGCAGCCCGACGTTGTGCTGGTAGACGCGCCTGCCGACATGAACGGGTACGGGTCCAAAGTCAGGCAGATCAAGAACGGGTGCCCGTGCAGCATTATCATCGCTCTGGTGGAAAACGACCGGGCCGGTGAACTGGCCGGCGTGCTGGCCCAGCGAATAGACAGCTGCGTGCCCAAGGGCATCATGCGGGGGTGCCTGGTGAAAACCGTGGAGCTGGCCTGCCGGGCCGGTATATTCTGCTTGCCCGGAACGGCAAAGAAGATGATCTCATTCAACGGGGAGCCGGAAGCCCGGCACTGCAACGGCCAGGCAGCCGCCGCGCCGGCCGGCGGCGAGCCGCTCACCAAGCGGGAGATGGAAATACTGCAGCTTCTGGCGCAGAACTATTCCAACCGGGAAATAGCCGGCAAGCTGTTCATCAGCGAGCCCACGGTGAAAACCCACGTCAGCAGTATCCTGCGCAAGCTGGGGCAAAGCAACAGGGCTCAGGCCATTGTATACTCCTACAAGATGGGGCTGGTCAGCGAGCCCCGGGTGGTCAGCAGCGACTAAGCCGGAAGCGGCACTCGCGCGGCACTTTTAGCCGCGCGGCGGAGGAAAACTCATACCGGGGCCCGATTGGCAGGCCTACATCAACAGCTTAATAATTATTTAGGGAAGGACCTCCATGAAAAGGAGGTCCTTTTTTCGGTTTAGCATCTCCTTTGGTGGGTGGAGCCATCAGGAGAAGCAACCGTGCCTGGATTATAACATTACCGGGCTGGAGCTGTCAAAGGCCGGGTAAGCCAGCGCCCGGCAAGCGGCGGGGTGGATGTCATGCAAACTATTAGGTGCATCGTCACATGCCGGCGCAGCGTGGTGCGCACCGGGATGGCATTGATCTTCAACGCTTTCGAAAACATGGAAGTGGTGGGACGCGAGGAATCGGACCTGTTGGAGGAGGCTTTTCTGCTGCAGCCCGACCTGGTGATGTACGGGCTGTGCCGGGTGCAAGAAGACGACTGCCAGGCGCTGGAGAAACTGGAAGATGAATACCAGGCGCTGGAGAAGCTGAAGGAGCTGTGCAGGTGGACCAAGGTGATCGTTTTCTCCCCCGACCCGCTGGCCGGGGAAGAAATCGCCGGGCTCGCCGGCGTGAGCGACGGCTATATCCAGGTGCCGCTGCTGCCCCGCTTGTTGCACTGGGCCGTTGAACTGGCCTGCAGCACGGGGTGCTTTTTATACCTGGGTTTCATCCAAAGTATGAAGCCGGGACAGGAGGAAATGCACTGATTTCAACCTGCTTATTGGTATAGATGAATCAAGTATGATTAACGCCGCTCAATATTCCAACCTGCTATCATACCCGCGATGGATGGCACGATGTGGGGCTTGTGCTAACATTTGAGATGTGCGACGAAGAGCAGGTAAGGTCATGGCCCCTGGTGGGTAACTTGGCAAGTTCCAAGTTAACGTGCAGCAAATACCGGGTGGTCGGGCAGAAACCCGGGCTCATAAGGAGGAATGCACAATGAAGTTGTTTCTGAAGATTTTAAATGTTGTCATTACCCTGGTACTGGTGTTGGTTATCGTTGCGGCCGTCGGCCTTACGGTATCGGCCCGCTTTTCCAGCGACCGGATACCGACGCTTTACGGTTACAAGCTGCTCAACGTGCTCAGCGGTTCCATGGAACCGACCATTCACACCGGGGATGCCATAATTGTCCGGCCTTTGGCTGAAGGAGAGGAAATTCGCGAAGGTGACGTTATTACCTTCCACGCCAAGGAAAAGAAAGATATGCTGATTACCCACCGGGTGGTCGGCATCGTCAGCGTCAACGGTGAACCCAAGGCTTATGTGACTAAAGGTGACGCCAACGATGCTAAGGACCTTTCCGCGGTAGCAAGGGACCAGGTAGTGGGCATTTATGAGTGGAGGTTACCTTATTTTGGGTACCTCTCAGCGTTTTTACACAAACCCACTGGCATTATTGTTTGTGTCATTTTTCCGGCCCTGCTAATTATCGGGTCGGAATTATTAAAAATATACAGGGCCCTGGAAGAGGAAGAAAGGGCCAAAACTGCGGGAGGTGAGAGCGGCGAGCAAAGCGGAGCGTAAGGTTATGTGATTATAGGTTTTTTAGCGGTGTAGTTTAGGTAAGGTTGTTTTTCGTGACGCCCTGACGTCAACTAAATTTTATTAAGGAGGAGAATTTTCAATGAAAAAGCGTTTGGTTCTTAGTCTTATGACTGTGGCTTTGGTTGCGCTCCTGGCGAGCGGCGCCACTTTCGCGCTGTTTACCGCGCAAACCACCAATGCCAATAACACTTTCACTGCTGGTACAGTGGCTATAAACGATCCTTTTGCAGCCAATGTAAGTATTGGACCGTTGGCCCCTGGAGATAGCGGCGACGTTGCTGACTACACCATTACTTACTCTGGCACCTTAGATGCGTGGCTGGGCTTGACCGCCAGCACTTCTGGAGCCCTCTTTACAGGAACCCATCCTGTGGACATTACCATTTCTGACGGCACCAACAATTACGATGAAAATACTGCTGAGCAAGTTTTAGGTTTGTTTACAAATGGCGATTCGGTCACTTTGGATGTTGACTATAGCTGGTCTGCGGATGCTGATAATAGCTATCAAGGCGCAACCGGCGAACTTAATCTCCAAGTATTCGCTGTCCAATCCGCCAACAACACCAACCTTATGGGCACTGGCCCGATTTCCTGGAACTAGTTTGAAGTCTAGCGTTTGAGTTCCAGTCCTGCCGCAGGCTTAATTAGCCTGCGGCAGGACTCATAAAAGGAGGCCCCGAATCCAAATGTTAAAAAAGAAATTTTTTCTAGTTTTAACAGTTGTTCTTTGCACGGTGGCACTGGTAGCCGGGGGGACATTCGCATTGTTTACAGACAGCACTTCGCAGGCCGATGCTGATTTCGTTGCGGGAACATTGTCCATAACATCGGACCGTGACGAGGGCGATCCCATTCCGGGACCAATGTTTTATGTTACCCAGGCCCAAGGTGAAGTGGAAGGTGGAGCACCTGCCATAAACGCCACGGGCGTGTGGGCGCCGGGTGATAGTCATACCCGCACTCTAGTCGTGCAAAACTTCGATGCTGCGCATGGCGGCAGCAGTACAATGCATGCGTGGCTGGATTCCGTCCAGGCTAACCTGAGGTCGGGCGACATATCCTTGGCCGAGAAGCTAAACGTGGTTGTTACAACTAACTATCCCGGCAGCTCTCTTGATGTTGTGGTAGCCCAGGGAACGTTAATGGATTTTCTTAATGGCGCAATCCCGTTAAGGTATCCCGATGGTACCCGTGTCCCGTGTTACCTTAACTCGCAGTGGTACCTACATTTCACAGTTACTTTTGACCAAAGTGCGGGTAATAGTTACCAAGGTCTCAACCTGGTAACAGATTTTGTTGTCAATGCTGTACAAATGAAAAACAATCCTTAATTTCATGCCGCACGTTAACGCGTCAGGGCGTCGCGAAAGCCAATTTGGGAAATAAAGACTATTCCCGGGGTAGCCTTAACTTAAAGGGGGCACTCTTTATGGGTGCCCCTGTTTCCCTATAGTTTAAGGAATTTTTGCGTTTTATTCTGTCGGGGTGATTTGTAATGAAAACCAAGCTTGTGCTGATTTTTGCTGTATTAATCACTTTGGCGACCGGGCTGGCTGGTGGCCGGACCCTAGCACTGTTTACCGCAAGCACCGAGCCAACTAACGCTCAATTTCAAGCATGCTTCAAGGCCAGACATTGAAGGCGGACATCCTGTTCTACGGTGAGCAAGGCAGAAACAATCCAAGACGACCATTAAAATAAATATCGTCGGCTAATACAACCTTTGAGGTTGATTTTTTTTTTGCATAAGCAACCCTCCCCGGGAGGGGGGAGGGTTATGCTGCTACCTGCATTGGCAGGAGTTAAGAAGCTTTTTGTGGTTGAAACCGGCTGCTTCAAACAATTTTACCCGGTCTTTTTCTAGACTGATATAACCCCTATTCCAGTTCCACATTAGGGCAAAAACCGATAGGTCTTCGAAGTCAACTATACCGTCAGGCTGAACTGCTACCTCTGGAGGTGCCCCTGTAGCCGGGCCGATGTCAGCCTGCCGGTAGGGGGTGCCGGGTACGTCAGGGAGTTTGTCGTTCCAACCGTCGTCACCAACTTTATGCTTCCAACAATGGTCAAATACCTGGAGGTCAGCGGAATCGATGTTTCCGTCTGCGATAAAATCCCCTGTTAGACTTTTAATGATAACATTGCAGTCACTGGTACCGACAGTTACGGGAACGTTTTGTTCATCGCGCAAGTCAGGCGAAAGGTGTTTTAAAACCACCGTACCTTCGCCTTTGGCGCGCAGGATTACGTTATATACCACTCCGCTGCTCCCCGGATAAGCGGTATTTTCCCTGGCCAGGGCAAATTCAATGGTTCCTTGCTGGTTGTCGATTTGGTGGTCCCAGAAAAGGATCGGTTCCAGGAGCGAGCCAGTTGGTATTTCCACTTTAACCGCTTCCAGCAGCGCGGGATCGTATTTGATAGTGTCATGGAAGCTGAGGATTTTCTGACCGCCGGCCAAGCTGCTAATTGTTACGCTGACAATAAATTCAGAGCTATAAGGCTCAAAGGGGTTTTTATATACGGTCGTTTCAGTTGGGTCGAAGCCGACAATGATGCTGGAAAGCGCTGTTATGGTAAAGCTGCCGTCGCTGGTATCGGTGCAGGAGCTATCGGATGTGCTGGTAACCCTGACCCGGTAGTCGCTGCCCAGAGCCTGGTTTTCCGGAATGGTCCAGCTGTAAGAACCGCTGCCGTTTGTTCCCACGGGCGTACCGGAAGAAATGATACTGTCCACGGAACTGCCTTTGAGCAGCTCAATTTTAACCTGCCTTCCGGGATCGCCAGTGTAGTTCCAGGTAATGTTGTGCATTGAGCCGGCGGTCCAGTTCTCGCCTCCGTTGGGTGAAGTTATGGTGATTGTCGCTCTGGCGGGCTCAGCGCCCCCGGCCAGCCAGATGAATATGTTTCTGGCCAGAGTGCGGTTGTCGTACATGGCTAGGAACTTGTTGTTCAGGAAGTTGGAATCTCCGCTGGCAGCAACTACCTTGCCGGACCCGCTTTCCGTCGCCGCCAGGACGGCCCGGCCTGCCGGGGTGGCGTCCTGGTCAGTGAAAGCCAGCGCTGTTGCCGGTGGACTGGCCGTTAATGACGTTGCGCTGGCCAGAACAAATTCATTAACTCCTTTCGTGATCGGGTGATTTTGCATGTTTTTAATTACCGGCCAGAATTTGTATCGAAAATAATCAGTCGGGTCGGACACCTGGTTGTAATCGGACGTTATACCGAACGCGCTGCCGACCTTGTTAAATGAATTTTTCCATTTAGTTGAATAACCGCCCCATTCGGTTACCAGGAAAAGTTTGCCTCCTTTGTTTACATAGTTTATCAGGGCGCCCGCTTCGGACTGGCTAATTTCCCTGCTTCTGTATATAGAAGCGAATACCACCAGGTCGTAATTGGCCAGAAGGGAGGGCGTAATAAGATAAGGGTTAAGCTCATCGACTGAAAATCCCAGTTCATCCTCGAGTATTGTTTTTAATGTTGAGTAACCATAGTCCGAAGTATTGCTGGTTTTGTTGCTCTCTTCCGAACCGTCGTGGATGAATAGTACTGCCTGTTCCCCGGCTGCGCTGATAATGAAATTATTTTCGCTGGTGGCCGTACAAGCGCTGTTGGAGGTGCTGGTGACCTTGACCCGGTAGTCGCTGCCGGGAACCAGGCTTGCGGGAATGGACCAGTTGTAAGAGCCGCTGCCGCCTGTTCCAATGGGCGTGGCTGGCGTAATTATGCTGTCCACGGCGCCGCTCTTGAGCAGTTCAATTTTTACTTCAGGGCCGGGGTCATCTATATAGCTCCACTTAATAGTCTGTGTTGTTCCCGCTGTCCAGTTTTCTCCCCCGTCCGGGGCAATTACGATAATACCGGGGCCGGTGGTAAACGCCTTCAGGCAAACGTTCCCGTATCCCTGCTCGTAAAGGTCTTGCCATGTTGACCCGTCCATGCTGGCCCAGCTTTCTCCGGGGCTGCTGGCGGCTTTGCTGTCATAACCGAATATCGCGTATTCCACCGGGCACGGGTAGTTGTAACCGGGCGTGGTCAGCTTGACCACCACTGAAAATTTTTCTCCGGCGGTCAGGGCCACGGGGTTGTCAAGCTTAATGGTGTTGTATCCCGGGAGGGGCAGGGTGCCGGTTTTGGTTCCCGCCAGCGTTCCGGTTTTGGGTTGAGTGGTGACGCCCGTGTAAACATATATTTCGTAGACGGAATCGGGGGTAGCCGAGTACAGGCTGACGGCCGCCAGCTTTTCGTCGGACCTGGCGGTGAAGATATTGGCGAACCACAGGGTGGGGCTGCCCGCGCCGATGCTGTCTATCCAACCGTAAGGGTCGTACTGGTAGATGTCCTTGTAGTTGATAACGTCTTCCGCAGTATAAACCACGTTGTCCTTGCCTATGTTGTAGTCGTAGTAAGACACGTAGAAGTAGCCGTTATCCCCCCAGCTGGTTCCCCAGCTGTTTTTGATGATAAAGGCACCGTTGCCCGGCGGGGGCGTGGCAAACTTGTTGCGGTCGAAATTGTCGTCCCAGCCCACTATTGCCACGGCGTGATTGGAGTAGGTGGAGCCGTTGAAATAATAGGTGTAGTTGTCGGAGTTGTAATAGGTGCTGCTGTAATACATGCTGGTAAAAACCGCGCCGTAGTCCATAACGGCTTGTTTGATATTGTTGTTGTCCAGTGGGCTGCTCCGGTCAGGGATGAAATAGGCTTGCTGGAGGTGTTTTTTCGGGGACAACCCCTCCGGTGAAGTGTTGTCAGAGGGCGAATACGGGTCGTC
The DNA here is from genome assembly GCA_913064925.1 of uncultured Peptococcaceae bacterium. Taxonomy (GTDB): domain Bacteria; phylum Bacillota; class Desulfotomaculia; order Desulfotomaculales; family Desulfallaceae; genus CAJYBN01. The sequence goes on along the minus strand of CAJYBN010000076.1, from coordinate 2,898 downwards.
CGCCTCGTCAATGGGGCCGCTCCAGCGGGCCAGGTAAGCTGCCGAAATGAACTGGTTGCCGCCCTGGCAGGGACCCCAGTCGAACCCGTGGGTGTTCTTCATATGGTTTTCTGAATAATCAGTTGTTTCTTCAGGCAGCAGGTAGGATTCCAGCGAGCCGTAAGTGGCGAACGCCCAGCAGCTGCCGCAGGCCCCCTGGTTTTTAACCGGCGTCAATTTTTCCCGGCTGCGCAGGTCGTAAGCGGCAGGAAAATTGGCATACTTGGAAAGTGTTTTCCCCGTGTTGGGTAGGTCGAGGGGTGCGGGAATATACCCCAGCCTGTATCCGTCGGCGGTTTCTTGTTGCACTTTGCCCGCTTTGAGATCTTCAAGGTATTTAATAAATTGAGGATTAACCGGAGCCAGGTTGAAACCGGGTTTCGCCTGTGTAACGCCGGTTTTCTCTTGGGCAAAACCGGTTGCCACCAGGCAAAAGCTTAGGAACACCAGAAACAAAAGGATTACGCTACCTTTAAAAAAAATAAAACTGCCTTTCTTGGGTGACATTTTTACTCCCCATTTCTGATCCAACACTTTGAAAAATTACTAAATTTGCTTAAATCTTGGGATTTGTTCTTAATTTACTTCATCTTGCATCCCCCCTTAAACCATGCTACAACAATGCCTGACTATTTTAACCGGAACTGGTTTTCTTGCCTTACATTATATGGTTAAATGTAAATTTTGTTACAATTAGGCTGAATTTGCCTATTTCTCCAATACTTCTTTCCAGCAGGTGAGAAGTTTTTGAAAAAGATTATGTGTGAAGAGGGTTAATACCCTATTACCCGAACGCCAGTGACGGAACGCCGGTGGAGTTCGCGGTTGTGGTTGTGCGGAAGTATTAATACCCTAGCTAATCTGGATTTCATACTGCAGATTTTTTTCATACCTGCGGTCAATATAATTATTTCAGCATTTTTGATAGCATGTTATTGGGTTTAACTTTCACAAGGTGATTCTTTGAGCCGGTTAATATTTTTTACCAAGTGGATTCTTAACCTATCGCTCCTGGCGGTTATACTGGCCATTGGCACCATTGCCGTGACGATCTGGCTGGCCGGGGACGGCGGCAGGCACGTGCCCGGGCTGGGTCGCTACAAGCTGATCTCCGTGCTCAGCGACAGCATGCGGCCCGTGATGCGGGCGGGGGACGCCATCGTGGTGGACGCCAGGGTGGCCGGGCGCCTGCAGGAAGGGGATATCATCACTTTCTGGCGCGCTAACAACACGTCTTCCCTGCTGACGCACAGGATTACAGCCATAAAAAACGCAAACGGGGAGCGGGTGTATTTTACCAGGGGCGACGCCAACAGGGTCGCGGACGGCAGCCCCGTACCGGAGCGCGACGTGGTGGGCAGGTACATGTTTTGCGTACCCCTGGGCGGTTATTTAATCGGCTTTTTACATACCCGGGCGGGGTTTGCGCTGCTGGTCATGCTGCCCGTTACCCTGGCCCTGCTGCTGGAAATCAAGCGCATTTACCCCGAAGCGGCCGCGCAATTGCGGTGGCGCGGCAAGAAAAACGACGAGTTCAAACGGGGGTTTTAATGATGCTGAAAAGCAAAGTGCTGTTTTTTTTGGGGCTGGTCGCCCTCATGCTGTTCTCTCTTTCGGCGGGGACGCTGGCCTTGTTCAGCAGCGAGGCCATCAGCTCCGGCAATACCATCAGCGCCGGCACGCTTTTCATCGGCGGCGAGAGCGGCCAAAAGGGCATGCTGGACAGCTTTATTAATTTAGGCGACCTGGTGCCGGGCGCCGAGCCGCATAAAATTAAGCTCAAGGTGAAGAACCTGGGCTCCATGCCCGCCTATATAAACGCCATTTCCGTGAACATCAGGGAGTGCAACGACAAGTTCCTGGCCAACGCCCTGCAAACGGTGTGTAAGCACGGCCGGGAAGGGGTGTTGTACCGCGGCTCCCTGCTGGCCCTGGATGGCAACGCGGTGCCCCTGGAGCGGCAGATCGCCTTCCAGCCGGGCAAAACGGTGGAGCTGGAGTTCAGCATCGGCCTGGATGAGCGGGTGGGTAACTGGTACAAGGGGAAGAGCATCGACTTTTCCTTCACTGTGTACGCCGGCCAGAAGCCGGACCAGGAGATGGGCGGCAGGGTGTACCTGGCCGGGCGGGATAACGTGCAGTCCGTTCTGGACGCGGCGGAACCCGGCGATGTGGTGCTGGTGCCCGCCGGCAGCTACGGCCGCCTGCGGGTGAAGCCGGGCACTGCGGTCAAGGCCAAGGACGTGGTTTTCGACACCGTGGTGCACGGGTTCACGGTGTCCGGCCCGCGCGGGGGAAGGGTTTCTTCCGCCGCTGCGGCGGTCGGTATGGGCGCCGGCGGGGCCGCGGTGCTGCAGGGCTTTACCGTGAGCGGTGCCGGGGGTATCGAGGTTGGCTCTGGGGAGTGCCTGGTGTTGGACAGCATCATCAACTCTCCGCGCGACGCCGTGGTGATCAGCGGGGCCGGCAGGGTGTACGCCGCCAGGAACGACTTCAGTGGCGCCGGCGCCGAGCCTGCAGGCAGGGCCCGGCGCGCGGGGGAACTGGTCACCGGCGGCGGTCAATTGGAGTCTTGCTACAACCTGGGCATAGACCTGGACCCGGAGGAACACGCGCTGTGATAACCGCAAAGGGGGTGCTGGCACCTGTATGAGACCAGATTGATTCGCTTGAGAAAACGACGAGCCATGCAGAGAAATAAGCTGCTCAGAATAACCCTGGCCGCCATATATATCTGCCTGCTCACTCTGGTGGGCCTGGGTTTCAACGGAACATATGCCATTTTCCACACGCTGGCCAGAACGCCGCCCGGCGCGGCCGGCGCCGCGGGCGCGCGGGACCTGCTGGAAGTCGGGGGCG
>CAJYBN010000075.1 GCA_913064925.1 uncultured Peptococcaceae bacterium | reverse complement strand
AATTCCTCAATGTTAAAATCAAACCCGCACCGGTTTAAAACAAGCCAGGCAACTTCAAAGTCGTGAGTTAAATCAGCGCCGAAGTGCCTGAACAACCGGCCGTGTTCTAAAATGCGCCGTTCGCGATCCGGAATTTTATCGAAACTTACTCCTTTGAGTAAGGCCAGGGACAATAACTTCCCTGTATGTGTTTCGCAAAAAGGCATTTCCGAAATAACATATACCTTGCTTTGACCTGACGGGAAAATGCCTGCCTCTGAAAGAAACCACAGAAAAAGGTCGTTGTAAAAATTAGTATTAGTGATTGCTGCACAACACGGTAGGTGTACACCTACTACATTCGGAAGACCATATTCAGGATACCAGCAGAGCATGTCTGCATATGTGGCACGTTTAGGTCTACCGTCTTGGTTATATTTTTTGATACATTCCATTCTGTTGGTTATTTCTACGAAGTCCTGGTCTAATTGGTTATTTTCATCGTAACAGCGGTTATGAAGAAAATCTGTGCTGCGTTCCTGTATTTCAGGAAAATTTGCTGCGCGGAACCCTCTCAATTCATTGAGGGGAGGAGCGCAGCCTTCTGTGGTATCCAGCACCGCCCCCGCCCTTTCTGCACGATGCGCAGAGTTGCCGGATGCCGCTGTGTAAACTGGCACTTCCGCCCCTCCTTCCGCTCACAAAACAACACCTTTACCTGGCCGTCGCTCATGAGCGATATGACTTTTGCCAGCCACCCCTCTTTTGTGCGCACCAGGTCGCCTTTTTCGAAGAGTTTGCTCCTGGGCGGCAGGCCGCTCAAGTCTTGATCGCGCCAGATGCGCCGGTTCTTCACCACCACCGGGCGGCCTTCTTCGTCGACGTACACCGCTTCGTTGACTGCGTAGGGTTCGTTGAGGCGCTTTTTGCCGGGAAGGAGGTCGTAGTTAAACCTGCCTTCGGTCTTAAGTTTTTTATAGTACTTGTTCCGGACGTAGCGGCGGTAGCTGCGGTTTTTCCTATTGGTTTCGTGGTCGTGGTCGTCAACTTTCATCCTGGCCTGGTCGACATGGGGCTGCCGGTCGGCCTCCGCCCGGTAGTGGGCCACGCCGGGATTGGTATTAAACAGCTTCCGGTTGGCATGGCGCTTGCGGTACTCTATTTTGTAGAGCGCGGGCGGGAGGCGCAGAGGGTAGCCCTCCCGGGCGCCCAGGGCCGCGGCGTCGTTGACATGAGTCTTGGGTAAATTAATTTCTTCGCGCTTCACTTGGGTCTCGTAACCGTACTTAACTTCCAGAGAAAGGCTGAACCCCTTTAACCCTGCCTCCAGCAGGTAGCGGCCGTGCATGAGCCTCCCGGCAGCCCTCGTGTCAGGGTAGCGGTCCGGGTCGAAAACCAGAGCCAATTGTTCAGTTGATACGGAGGTGTGGCACTTTTCGCACAGGGTGCCCTGGATGTCGTAACGGTTCGTGCCGCCCGATTTCCTGGCCCTGAAGTGGTGAATGCGGGCGGTCTCTTCGGTAACGGGAGTGCCACAGTAAAGGCAACGGTAGCCGTCTCTCTTGAGCACCGCCAGGCGGCGCTTCCGGTTTCTGGATTCTGCCTCTATCCCGAAAGATAACCCCTGCTGGTAGTCTTTACCCTTCACCCCGGGCCGCCTCTCTTTCACCAGGTCAACCTTGACCGGCTCCAGGATGATACGGCTCACCGGAAACCAGCGGAGAATGTCGCCTACGGCGTTTAGTTTGGCCTGTACATCTGCACGGATGCTGGCCGGGTACTCCGTCCCGTGCCGGTAGGCCAGCTTCGACTCGCCTACCCGACCGCGCTTCTTGTTCCGCCGGTTCCGCCGGGCCGCGCGGAGTTCCTTTCGCTCCCTCATGTTGTCGCTTATCTCACGGCCGCGTGTCTTACCATCGGCTCCCAACACCACCCGGTCGTGACTCCTGCAGTGTTCTACCACTGCCAACCCGAAAGTTTCTCCATCGTCCAATACAAGCACGGCTTTGTTGACCACCGGGTTGGAGATAGTGCAGGTGAGCTGAATGACGAACGGGTAAATGTTGATTACCCTGGCTCGGCCCTGCTTTAAAAGCCACCGGGCGCGCGAAGGACGGGTTGGACTTAAAGGTTTCCCGTCTCCGTTTAATACCGCCACTGTGTTGACGCACTTCCTCATGTTTTCCCTCCCTACTTAAACCCCTTGCGGGGCGGGGCGCAACGCCCCGGTCACCGCTTGCGCGGGTGAAATGCCCCCAGTATCTCCACCGGACACGGGCCGGGAAAAGACCAACACTCTTCCCGGGAGTTGCCCGCCGCGGGCCGGTTGGGACAATGCCGCCCTTGTAGGCAAGCAACTCACCCGGCTTCATCGGAAACGAGTCAACACTGCCGGATTGTTACCCGGAGGCAACACCGGCTCATGCGGTTCCTCACCACATGCTCCCTACTTTAGTAGGGGGTAGTTGACTTTCTGCGAGTTTTTCCCAATAACCATTGCTGATGTAATCAACAAACCTCTTTGCCCTGGAATCTGTTATTTTAAATCTGTTAGAAGGATCTGTTTTTAGATTGTCAACCCCAATTATAATTTTCAGTGAAGGTCTAATGCCCATTGAACCTCCCTACCATTTTTTGTTACAACCAGTTCCGCCGGGCAATCCACCCACCGGCGGATGCCGATGCGGTTGCCAAGTTCCTTTTGCAGTTTCCGTACTTCCTGGTTGGTTCGTCGGTAGCGATACCCGGCAAACTCCCCGAGGAAATATGCAGCGTAGACCCGCCGGCCCCAGACGTCGCGACCGGCGGGTTCATAAGTCCAAATCCTGTTCTCCGACATTTCTATGGCACACAACGGCCCCCTGGCGGGCCGCTGTGCCTTCCCTCCTTTTGGGAAGTTTTTAAGCGGCCCGGCCAGGCGGGCTAATTTTTAATTTTCTCGGCGCGGTTGCCGTTATACCCTCTACGCACAGAGTTCCCGGAGCATGTCGTACTTCTCCAGAGTACAGCCCGGCAAGAGGCCGCGCTCCAGGAGAAAACGTCTAACCTCCCGCTTATCACTCAGCTCATTTCCATCCTCCGTTACGACCAGCCCGTGCCGGAGGTAACCGGCCTTGCGAAGCGGTTCCCGAAGTTCGCCCGGCACGTGTTCCAGTATGCCGTTCTCTTCCGGGTCGTCCCCGTAGAAACCCCCGCAGGAATCGATCTTCACGATATTTCCGCCTGCGACCTCGTAGGCGGTGAAGCCGTAGACTTCCCCGCGGAGGTACTGGTCGTAAGTTTTGACTTCCGCGCGGAGGATTTCCTCTGCGCGACGGATGATGTTTTTGGTGATCCGTTTTACCCCAAACTCTTCCCGCAGGCAGGTCTTAGTGACATAAATCCAACCCACCTGTCCGGAGTCCCAGGGGCAACTGAACGGAGTAGTGCTTATTGTGATACCGCTGTGGTCATACAGATACAGGGGCAAGATTACGAAATTTTTTCGTCCTATTTCTTTTACCCATTCCTGAAAATCTTCCGGGGAACGAAAATCATGCTGATCACCGAGATTATACCGCCGGTGCCAGCATACCATCGTCCCCAGGTTGTCCCAGGAGCAAGGGTTTTCCGGGCACTCGTCGCGCCAGATTTTTAGCAGTTTCACAACTCTCAGGCACAGCAGGCCCCCGACGGCCTGCCGTACCCAATCACCTCCCGATGATCGGTTTGCAGGCCGGTCGGGCGGCCTCTACTCCCTTTTCTTTTCCGGGCATTCCTAGTATTCCCACTCCTGGGGAATGTCGCAGGTGCCCCACCAGCGCCACGGCCCCTGGAACAGGAGCGTGGCGTTGAGTTCAGCGTCAACGGCGTCGTTGACGTAATCGTCGTCGAGCTCGATGTCGAGCTCGACGCGGATTTCCACCGGCTCGTCCAGGTGCTGCGGGCATGTGTGCAGCGTTCCGACGGCGGTGAAGCGCCGAATGTCGTCGGGATCCACGATGACGCAGTCCCCGACGAAGTCCCCAAACTTACCAAGATCCGCCTTGTGGTGGCCTCGGATGATGTCGTCCGGGGAAAATTCCAGGCGCATGAGTTTTGTCATGGTTTCCCTCCTTTACGGTTCGGCGCGCCGAAAGAATGATCCGGGCGGCGGTTTTTTCCTCACAGTAATTACAGGTGCAGTGACTTCCTCCCCACACCTGAAGGTGCAGGGCTTCCTGGCGGCAGATGCACGCACCTGCCGGGTTACACCGGTACGAACGGCCCTTCAAACCCGTTGCCGGAGGGCCTCCCGGAGGCGACCGTCACTACCGTCGCAACTACTCCAGGTGCCTGTACTGCCCTTGGAGATACTTCCACCAGTCCGCCGCTCTCATCCCCTCCCCTGAAGGAAAGGGGTCTTCCCGCAGCGGGTTTATAATAGGACGCCGCCACCCTGTGCAAAAAGCGCACGATTTCTTCGTCCGGCGCGTCGGTCAGTGCCTCCGCATCTTCGCGGAGATACTGGTGTTTTGCTTTTTCCGCCAGCTCTCTGACGAACTGGCGGGCTTCATTGAAATTGTTCATACATCACCCTCCTTTTTTGTCCCGCCGAGGCCAAGGGTGGCCACCGGGAAGGTTTTTAAATAGGACACAGGGCGTAGTTGTAGACAACGCCCTCGTCCAACAGTTCGGCCAGGGTCCCTCTTTTGCCGGGGAAGCCCTCGACTGCGGCTCCGGCGGGTATGACGCGGTTTTCCCTGCCGAAGCTGACCAGAACTTCGTTCCCGTACCGGACCGCTTCAACCTGCGACCGGCAGCGGGGATTTCCCGCTTCGCCCAGGTATTGGGGCGAAGCGCCCGGCCCGGCTATGAACCACCAGCCCATTTCCGACCATTTTAAAACCATTTGCTCTTCCTCCTTTCTCCCGCGGCCGGACGGCCACGGGTTTGTTGTGACGGCCGCCCGGTACGGGCGGAGGGCGCGGAAGCCCGCGCATTTTTTTACAGGCGGCCGCCCCCGGCGGCCGCTTGAATTTTACGCCCGGCCCCTCCGGGACCGGTAAAATGGCTTAAAAAACCAACAAATTCTGTACCGGTTCTGCACCGGGGGCTTTTACCCTCGCTTTAACCGCAACCCCCTGCGGCTGAAGCCAGAGCAAAAATCCCTGCGCGAAAATTTGGGAACGGGCCGGGCTAAAAGCCCGGCCGTTCTTTCTCCGGGTTATTTCGCAGTCCCGACGGTGATTTCTGTCGTGACGGTCTTTGTTATCGTGACCGGCTTGCCGTCCATCAGGAAGGTGACCGACGACATTTCTTTTCTGCAGAGCTTTAATAAAACGTCGTCGATCCCCTTGCCCATCTCCCGGGGCCAGGTCACCTTTCGGGGAGTGAACCCCAGTTTTTTCAGTTCCGCAATGAATTCACGGAGCTGGTTTTGAACCTGGGGGTTCTCCGCCAGGTCGGCGTCGAAGGCGATCGCCGGGGCCTTCGCGCCGATTTTTTCCAGGACCTCCAGAGCGCTTTTCCAGGCGGCAGTCCCGGCCGCGCCGATGAAGCGCCCGCCCGCAAGGCCCTTCATCAGGTGGCTGGCCACGTCGGCCTTCAGGGGTCCTTCCGTGACCCACACCCGGCCTTTTCCGCCGGCACAGTGCGCCGGGCTGCCGGGAGACGTGCCGTTCGGTTTTCCGTGGCTGGAAAACCAGAGGTACTTCCCGTTCACGGGGTCGTCGCAGCGCACTTTCAATGCCTGGATCAGCCCCTCCGGGGTGCGCACCGGGATGAGGTACCCTTTGGGGTCAAAGAAGTCCCAGAACGGACCGTATCTGCCGTTCCGGGTGTAGAACCCGGGCACCCCTTCCAGGGAGTATTTCCGGGTGAGCCACCGGGTGATCTTCCAGCGGTGGCGGGCGTCTTGGGGGAGCGACCTGTAACCGTTGCGGTGGATCGTCTCTTCGTCCAGCCCGCGGCGCAAAAGGTCGTTTTTGTGTTCCGGGTATAGGGACAGGACGGAGAGGAAGGCCCGGTAGACTTTGTCCCGGTGTTCCACCGGGGCCAGGTCGTCCCTGTTCCGGGCGGGCGGCTCCGGGGCGAAAGCGTCCTGCAGGCCCAATTCCAGCCGGGCGGTGCCGTTGCTGGTTTTTTTCAGCCTGGCGTAGAGGGTGATCAGGTTTCCCTTTTCACCGCACCGGTGACACTGCCAGGTGCCTTCCCGGGCGTTGATGTAAAAGTGCCCTTTGTTGGGGTGCTTTGTTGAGTCCCCGCAAAAAGGGCACCTGAAGATTCTTTCATAACCCGGTCCTTCCTTGATAAACCGCAGCCCTAAAGACAGGGCTGTGGATACGGCATCAACGGCCAATACCCATCACCTCGGCTATCCGGTAAGCGTTGGGTTCGTCAATGTCTCTGGTGTACGGCCAGTCCGGGTATAATACGGTTATCCCGTTTCTGGCGTACAGCCGGACGGCTTCGGGGTCATCCTCCAGGGCCATTACGGCGCCCAGTTTCCCGGCCGCGGCCAGCTTTTCCCGCGCGTCCCGGCAGTAGATCACCGGGCCTTCGGGAAAGCCGTGCACCTGCAGCCAGCGCCGGGTGACGAATTCCGCCTTTTTTGGGCGACAGGTGACGTAAGCCGGCCCGCCCAGTTTTTGGGCCAGTTCCCGCAGGCAGCCCGCCGCCCCCGGGATAGGTTGGGCTTTATACAGAACCGCCAGGCCGGTCCCCGATTCCCAGAAGTCTTTGGAGACGGGCGCGGGGTACGCGTCCAGCGACACGTCGAAAACCCGGCGCAGGTAGCTGTTTATATCCGCAAGGGTGTTGCAGATGTCGGAAATGACCATAGCTGCACCTCCTTGGAAAAAGCAAAACGCAGGCAATTTAATTACCTGCGTTCTGCTTTTTGGAAGTATGGGGATATGCCCCAATTATATTTCTGATACTTCGCCGACCAATTCCAGGCTGACCGCCAGCGCCCGGTTTACCCGGTGCATTTTTTCCGGGGACAGGCTTCCAAGCCTGTGCACCAGGCGCGACTTATCAATGGTGAGCACCTGGGCGGCGTTGGCCGCGCTGTCTTTTTCCAGGCCCCCTTCTCCGGCTCTTAATTTTACCAGAAAAGGGTAGTCTTTGTGGACGCCCGTAGTGACCGCTATTACGATTACCGTCGGGCTGTACCTGTTGCCCACGTCGTTTTGGACAACGACGGCGGGCCGGTAGCCCGCCTGCTCACTTCCCCGCGCCGGGTTGAAGTCCACCAGGAACACGTCGCCGCGCTTAATCTCCATCCCGCACCACCTCGGCCTGCGCGGGGAAGAAAAGCTCGGCGTCTTTTTTGTGGAGTTCCGCCAGATGAATGTAGCCTTCCTTAAGCCGGTCCTTCAATTCCTCTTGCTCCGCGCGCCGCAGGAGTTCGGCTATCGCCCCGCTTCTGGTGGTGGCCCATTTTTGGGCAAGCCGGTCCAGAACCGGGAGCAAGCGCTCCGGCAAGCTAACAGCGATCTTCGCGCTCATCAATCCCACCTCCCGGCATGAGTATATCATACCAGGTGTCATACTTGCAATCATACTTTTTGAGTACCTCCTGCCTTCCCGGCCGTGCCCCAGAAGTGTTTTTGCCTTGCGAGCCGGCCGGGCGGCGCCGTTCGGATGATTTCAACATAAATGCGGCAGGATTCCCCCGCCTCTACAGGCGGCGGGAGGAATGCCGCCCCTCCTTTTCAGATATTGACGCAAGGTCTGTGTTCTATAAGCAAACGACTTGATCGCCGCAGCAACCGGATTTTGGATACGGTAAACTGTCCTATTCTTCTCCAACTGGAATCAGCCACGCTAACTACTTTGTTTGCTTCGCTAAAGCCGGAAATGTAGCCGCAAACAATACGTCCTGCTTTCTCTGCCTCTACATAATCGCCCTTACGGAAACCGTAGGGTGTTATTGTTCCTCCATGACGTTTGCGAATACCACCCTTGGCCGGGTTCTCTACGTGGAGCTTACGCCGGAACAATTTTGGTCGCTGAATAACTGAAAAAGGGGCTTCGGTTATTTTGCATTCACCACGCCAAGTATGTCCATGGCCGTGTTTTGTCTCAAAATATTCGTACCTGATAAGAGCACTTGCAGCCAGGGCCACGCCGTCTACTGCATGAGTGGCCGGTATAATTTTACCCTTATCATGTTTTTCTTTTGCCAGGCTCAAGTGCTTGCGTATAACCGAAGTCTGCCAACCTTCGCGGGTTTCGGTAGGAAGTATTTTGGCAAGCCTGCTTATTTGCCAGTTCTGCCCTACCATTACCGGGCTAAAGGACTTGGAGCCGGATGCTTTGATTACTTCGTAGACTACTTTAGTTATCGGGTAGATTTTGAGAAGTTCTTTCAGCACTCGGTACTCCAATTCCCGGTTTGCTTTAATGCTCGGTGGAATTTTGTGTCCGGTGCGGTGAAGAAATCTTATTTTTCGTTGCGGAGTTTTACGGTATCGCCTGGCCCGGCGCAGCTGTGCCCGGCTTTTCATGGCTTTCTTTACCTCGGGAAATGGTAGGATAAGGTGCCCTATCCATAGTGTTGATTTTGGAGTCTGAACTGCCATGCCGGAGTATAATTTACCGGGGTCGATACCTACCATTGTTTCGTGAGGAATTTTTTCACCGGTTGGCTCTGTTAGCTGAATATAAAAGTTTCCTAATTTATCCCTTTGGGGTTTGGCTATGCCTCCTTTGATTAACTTTCGGGCTTTTGCCGGTGTCGTTGGACTTAATGGTTTGCCTTTTTTTGAGACTACAGGCACTCTTAACATGGGGATATACCCCCTCCTTTCGGAGTGTTTGCCTTTCGGCGTCCCATCGACCTTGCAACTCACGGCTGTGTCGCAGGTTCCCCTGCCTGGCGGGTGAGTCTCGCCCCTTCCGCAAACCGGACTTGGGAAACATCCGGCTGGGTTAGTCCGTGAGCGCCGCTACGCACTATTTGTACGTGGTCTAGTCAATGCTTGCGTTGTAGGACTGCACCCTACAAGCCCCCTCTTCTTAAGAGGGGGGTCATTGACCTGCAATGCCGGGGCGCTTTGGCAATCAATGCGCCATCGGCGTTGAAAATATATTCCAGCCCGTAGCCCAGTTCCATCTGGCAGAGGAGCCTGGCGTCGAACCAGTGGGCGTCCTCGCCGTCCGACGAAACTTGAATAGCATCGCCCAGGCGGTGCTTTGCGATGACCAAAACCGCGGTGACGGCCAGGTCGTAGGGCCGGAACGCGGTTTTGCAAAAGTTGAACCAGTACCCGCCGTCCGGTTGGTCCCATTCAGCCAGGGGTACATACGCCCGTTCCAGAACGAAACTTTCGTAGGAGCAGTCGCCCGGGCAGGTCCTGGTGTTCACCAGATGGCCCGCAAGCCACGTGCCGGCAACGGGGTTTTCCGCGAACACGCCGCCCGCGTCCGGGGACGGCCACGGGATTGCCAGGTCGTAACCTGCCGGGTGACCGCAGTTTACGGAGCCGTTGAAGGCAATTTTAGAGCCGGCGATCTCCGGCTCTCCCGTCCCCAGCGGGCCGGCCAGCTTCACCCCCGCTGCTTCCAGCGAGGGCAGGAGTTTTTTGAAGTCTTCGACCACGCGGTTAAAAGCCGCTTTGTCAAAAGTTTTAACCCGCCTCCAGTAGTGAGTGTACCCCATTCGTTCGGCACACGCGGGCCCCCGACGGCCCGCATGCGCCCAATCACCTCCTGATTGGGATTTTGCGGGCCGGTCGGGCGGCCCCAGTGTATGGATTATTTCTTGGCTGAAACGCACCTGAACTGTACTGTCTCGGCCAGGTTGGCCCCCAGGTTCCGGCATTTCTCTTCGGACCAGCCGAGCTTTTTCAGGCCCGCGCTGGTGAGAGAGAGTACCTGCAGGGGGTCAATGCCCTCTTTTTCCATGGCCGCAACGGCGTTTTTGAGCGCCTCCTGCGGCCATTTCCAGTAGCGGGAGGGCGACAGCCTGAATTCCCTGGAGTCCACGACCACGGGGCCGTGGCGCTCAACATACCCGCGGAGTTGTTCCTTCAGGGCGCCCAGGGTTGCCTCCAGCCGGAGGATCTCCCGGGCAACCCGCTCCGCCTCCGGCGGAGACGATACCGTTTCCGGTATCACGATCTCCGCGCCGGTGCAGTTACCCGCCCACCCGCAGTAGGTGCAGGCGTCGCCGGGGGCGGCCGGGAACAGTTCCCCGGGGTCGCCGCCGTTCTGGAGGGCGTAAAGCCGCTCCCGTATGTCGGTGGCGGTTTCAAGCGCCCACCGCCTGGCGGACGCTATGCCGTCCCCGGGAGTGTAGAGGTGCTCCCGGACTTCGCCGAGGCGCAGGAACACCAGCTTGCCGCGGACGGGTTTCCCGGTGTTATTGGAGAGCCAGCCGGCGTACAGCCCCAGCTGGTGGGTGTCCGGGGGGCTGTATGCTTTCCGGTTGGTTTTCCAGTCGATTAAAAGGATTTCCTGCCCGGTGTCGGCCCAGAAGTCCAGGTAACCCTGGATTTCAGGTCCGAAGGGGTCCTCCGGGTCGAGGGGCATCTGGAAGTGTTCTTCAATTCTTCCGCCCGCGCCGACCATACCCAGCACCTCGGGCCGGTATGCCAGGTCGAATATTTCCCCGGGGTCGACCTGCAGCGGAGCCACGGCGGCCACCGCTTTGGAGAGGGCGCGGAAGAAACCCTCATCGTTTCGGCTGGCGTTCAAGGCCGCTTCGATCACTGCGTGGACCGCGCCGCCCAGAACAAGCGGTTCCGTGGGCGGCTCCCGGCGGTCCAGGACGTAAGAGTTGTAGAAGGCCGCCGGGCAGCGCTGAAATTTGTCCAGGCGGCTGTAAGAAAAGACCTGCATTCGCAGCACTCCTTTCTTAGCGGGTTGAGAGCGGCAATAAACGCCCTCAACCCGTCATAATTTTTTTGAATACCCGGCCCAGAATGACCGGGAGGTGGTCGATTTCCCGGACGTAGACCAGGTTGTTGTAAAGGTTCCTGACCGTATCCAGGAAAAATTCGTCGCCGAAATAGATCCCGATCACCCCGATACCCTGCTTCTCCGCTTCGCGCACCGCACGGGCGGTGTCCAGATATGCGGGTGTGCCGCGATACCGGGAATCGTAATCGTCGTTGGGCATGCCGTCGGACAGGACGACCAGGACTTTTTTGAGTTCCGGGCGCACCGCCAGTTCCCGGGCGGCCACTTTGATGGAGTAGCCGTCGCGGTTGGCGCCGCCGGCTCTCAGGCAGGCTATCCTGGAGCCGTCGGCTTCGTTCCAATCCACGGCCCGGTAGTGCCACACTCTGTCGGGCCTGGTCGTGAATCCGGTCACGCAGTGCGCCACCTTCAGCGCATTGCACATTTCGTGCAGCGCGCAGGTGGCGTTGCGCGCCGCGTTCATCTTCGCCCCCGACATCGACCCGGAGCAGTCCACCAGGAGATAGACCGCCAGGGTCGGGATGTCGCCGGGCTCTTCGGTCCGGTAGAAAATACCGGGGTCGGGAACTCGCACTTTCCAGAGCGCTCCCGGGTCCAGGCGGCCTTTTTTCAGGGCGCGCCTGGGGACGGTGCGGCGGTACTCCAGCGCCCTGCGGACCTCGTCCGTGAGGCGGCGGATGAGGCCGCTTTGTTCTGCAACCATCGTGCGGTACCCTTCCCGGTCGCGCGGGACTTCCAACACTCTCAGTTCGACGTCCCGGTGAATGTCCCGGGCGACTTCAGCTTCGATCCGGTCGAAGTCCGGGGCGGGGACAGCGGCGCGTTCCCGGGCCTTTTCCTCCCGTTCCGCACCTGTTTCAATGGCGGATATTTCGTCGCCGGCCGCGGCAATCAGTTCGTCAAGTTCGGGATCTTCGGGCGGCAGTTCGCTGTCGTCGCCGGCGTCCAAATCGCCGACCGGGTCACCGTTTTCATCTGCCGGGTCGTCGAAGTCATTGTCGAAATCGCTGCCAGGGTCTTCAAAGACGTCGCCCGCGCTGTCGCCCGGATCGTTACTTGAATCGTCGTTCATGTCATCCAGAGTATCGCTTGCATCATCGCTTGAGTCGTCGAAGGCGTCGTCCATATCATCGCCCGGGTCACCGGAGGTATCGTTTGAATCATCGCCCGGGTCACCGGAGGCGTCATTCGTATCATCTCC
>CAJYBN010000074.1 GCA_913064925.1 uncultured Peptococcaceae bacterium | reverse complement strand
TTCGTCCAGTGCCGCGGTACAGGGGAATAAACCTTCAATGTGCCCAGAATCTTTCCGCCCCCCTCCACCGGCACTACGGCAACCCAGCCGCGCTACCGCCTCTTCTGCCGGCGGCCGCAGGGCCACGTTACCGCCCAGCACTACGGCTACGATCTCTCCACCTGGCCCGCGTTAGCTTTGTCTTGCCAAACGCCAAAAATATGTTACAAAGCAAATAGCTCTTTTAGTAAATATATGGACAACCTGGTGAAAGTATGTTAAAATTTTCAATGAACTAAATAATATAAAAGGAACAGGTGCTATTACCAAAGGTAAAGCTTAAAAGGGAAGCCGGTGCAAATCCGGCGCGGTCCCCGCCACTGTAATGGGGAGAGGTCTCACATAAAGCCACTGGGCGTTAACCCGGGAAGGCGTGAGGTCTCGGTGAACCTGAGCCAGGAGACCTGCCTGTTCCGTTGGGCTGCCGGCGCCTACGGGTGATGGGAAGGTGGTTGTTTTTATGCCTAATTACTACCCTGGTAGTAACTGAACCCCTGGTCTATCTGTAGGCCGGGGGTTTTTATTTATAAGTTGACGAAATTTTAATGGATTTTGCAATGATTAACGTCAACAACGGCAACCGAGATCAAAACAGGGGCTTTGTTTAAAGCAAACGTTGTCCTGCCCAATGGCGAGGTACAATAGGTTCCATTGTGATGACCTGTAGCGGGAAGCGGCAGCTCCTTTATTATGCCGGTAATGCAGCTGATCTGAGATATTTGATTGGACGAACCGTGTATGGGAGGTGGGCTTGTGTTTCTTTTAAATGGCGGCCTGCTGGCGGCAGTTACGGTTTTGAGTGTCAAAACCGGCCTGATCCTGGGCACGTCGTGGCTCAGCACCAGGGCGCTGGTCCTGGTGGCCTCCGGCTTCGGCGGCGGCCTGTATCTCTTAACCATGGTTTTTGCCGGCAGACAGCAATTACTGGTACAGGTGCTCGACCGGTATACTTTTTGGGGTGCCGTCCTGGTAGCCCTGGCACTGATTTACCTCGGCCTTCAAGAGCCGGATTTTTCCGGTCGGGGGAAGGCGGGGAACAGAAACAGTTTGACTTACCTGCTGGGTTTTTTACCCTGTCCCTTCTGCATGGCTGCGCTGGCTTTTTCGGTGATTGTGATGGCGCCGCTGTTGGGGGTAACTGTTCCCGTACTGGGACGCGGTATAGCTGTTGTTTTTACGGCTCTGGTCGCAGCTTCCGGCCTGGGGACGAGGAAACTGATCGGGCTTACCGGGTATCGACCGGTTAGCATTTTCAATCAGTTGTTGTTCTTTACGGGGATGCTTACATTAACTTTTGCCCTGATTATCCCCAATTTTGTCCGGGCCATGACCATGCGGATGCACCCCATTGAAATTTCTTCACCTGGAATGTTGGGCGTGTCGGTCATGGTCATGGTCGGTTTTATTTTCGCCGGTTATTTTCAATACCAGATGAAATTAAACAGGAAAGGGTGATGTTATGGTTGTCCCGGGCTCGGAATACCTCGGCAAGGTACTGCACGCAGTCGCGCAGAGCTTTCTGATACCGTGCATTCTGGGGCTATTAGTTTTTTTAATTTTATCCTTCATGGAGTTGGGCACTTTTGTGGCGGAATTGAGGCAGAGGAGAAAAAATAAAGATGTGAGCGTAACAGAAATATTTCAGAACAAGGGGGAAATCTATCCGTGGCAGCAGCAAAATCTTCAGCAGTTGATTGACGCGATCTCTCTTCCGGTAGGGCAAAAACAGCAGCTCATCAGTTTGGTAATGAACCCTGATCTTTCTCCCCGGGCCAGGGTGCTGGCAGGCAGGGAGTTTCTCGACAGACAGGAATTACGCGCTATGAAGACACTGGAGAAAACGGACCTGATTGCCAGGCTCGGGCCGGTTCTGGGTCTTATGGGCACCCTGATTCCCCTGGGGCCCGGCCTGTCTGCCCTGGGGCAGGGGGATGTAAATGCTTTGGCCCAGGCGGTTATTATCGCCTTTGATACCACGGTGGTAGGTATCGCCGTCGGCGGCATCGCCTTTTTGCTCTCCAAAGTCAGGCGCCGCTGGTATGAAAAGGATTTGAGCAGCCTGGAGGTACTGCTGCAGGTGATTTTGGGGGGTGAGGGGGATGCTGTCCAGGAGGCTAAAGCAGTCGCGGTTACGAGAAAATGAAACCGACCCGCTGAGCGGTGTGGCGAACCTGCTTGACATCATGCTGGTGTTTGCCTGCGGGCTGATGGTGGCCCTGGTACTTTCCTGGAACTTACAGAGCATCATTTTTACCAAAATGAGTCTTCAACAAAAACAGATGCTTCTGCAAAGTATTCAGAAAATAATCAATGTCGAACAGGGTAAAGAATTAAAAGAAATACCGCAAATTGAAAAAGGCGGCGGGTCGGGTTACCAGGAAATGGGTACAGTCTATAGAGATGCCAAAACCGGGAAATTGATTATGATTGAAACCTGTACAGAGGGGCAGTGAAGCTGCGACAACCGCCCCCGGTTTGTCTTAAAAGGAGCGGTTTGCTTCGGCGGGATATTACGCGAGCACAATGAGCGGCAGAAAATGCGGCCCGTTTGTCGGCAGGAAACATTAAAATGACGCGAAGGGGGTGATGAGAAAGGCTATGACAGTAGAAAATCCCGGGCAAAAAAGGGGGGTGAGGAGAAAGGTTTTGCCAGCAGAAAATCTTGGGCCGAAGATTAGTGTACGGGGGTGAACCGGAAGTTATGATCAATACCCGGAAAAGGCTGGTTTACAGCCTGCTGGTATTTTTAATTGTCCTGCTGGCCGGATTCGCCGGCGCGGCCCGGGCGACAGCGCAGGAGAACGCGCAGGCAAAGCTGGTCATACTGTCGGGTACCGACGGCAGTTTCGCACCGCTGGCGGAGGCCCACGAGAAGTTGATGGAGCAGGGCTATAACTTTGAATTAAAGCTGTTCAATTCCAAAGACATGGGCAGCGAGGAAACTGTGCAGCGGTTGAAAGAGGAACTGCTGGATGCCGACGTGTTTCTGCTGGAAATGCTTGGCGCGACCACCGCGCAGACAGTCGAGGGGATTATCGATGAAGTTCCGGATTCCTGCCGTGTGTTTAACACCCGCTGCGGCATCTCTTTTGTCAACAATCCCCGGGTGGACTCCAGCGAGAGTGACTATCTCGGTCAATATTACACCAACGGCGGGCTGGAAAACTTCCGGCGCCTGCAGCTCTACCTGGCTTCCAAGTACGGGCAGGTGCAGACGGCTGAAGACCTGACTCCGGTGGAAATGCCCGCCCGGTTTGCTTACCATCCCGGTGCTGAGAACCTGTCTTTGGATGTTGCCGGGATCTACCGGGCCGTTTGTGAGGCTGTTTACGGGACGGGTTCGGGAGCGGGGGCCGGGCTGGCCGTCGATACCGTACACCGGGCCGTATACGATGCTGTGGGGCAGACGGCCGGCGACACGGATACGGCCCTGGATTTTGCCGTGAAGACGGTGCACCGGGCCGTATACGATACCGTGGAACAGTCAGACCCGGCGGCGGGATTTGACACCGAAACGTTGTACCAGGCCGTTGCCGGTGCAGTTGACCGGTTTGAGCCAGGCGACGGCAGCCAGTTGCTTTACGACACAGTTAACCAATCTGTACGCGATGCGGTTTCCAGTGGTGGAGATGGCCGGCTGGCCGTTGACACGGTTTATAAGGCCCTGTACGAACGAGTTGATCCTTCATTAACGGGTCAGGCCTTTATTACCGTACACCAGGCCGTGTACGATGCGCTTTACCCGCAGGGCGGGGATCCGGTGCCGGATCTGGATGAAGTCTACCGGAGCGTGCACGATGCCGTTTATCACGCCGGCGGGCAGATGCCGGGCACCTTTACTTCCGTGGATGATTACCTGCTCTGGTACGGGATCAGCGGTAAACTGAAGGAAGGGGCGCCGTGGATCGGCATTACCTGCTACCGAAGTTTTTTCGGGAATAATGACATAGGTATGCACGTGGCCTTGCTGCGAGCACTTGAGGAAAAGGGAACCAATGTCATTTTGACTTTCACCGATAAAGACCGGAAAAAGCTGGTCGAGGACTTCTTTATGGATAACGGCTGCAGCAGAATAGACTTTCTGATCGCGGCAATGGGATTTAACTTTATTTACGGTAAACCCGAGGCCGGTGTGGAGCTTTTTAAACAGCTCAATGTACCGGTCATGGCCCCGGTTAACAGCAACGACCTGGACGACTGGGAAGACAGTACAGCCGGTATCAGCAATGCAGTCTACTGGCAGATTGCCTACCCGGAGCTGGACGGGCGCATCGAGCCGGTGCTCATGGGCGGCAACCGGGTGGTCCGTTTTGACGAAAAAACGGGGGCGTACCTGGAGAAAAAGGTCCCCCTGCCCGATCGCATTGACCGGGTGGCGGAGCGGGCCCTGGCCTGGGTCAATTTGAGGCACAAGAACAATGAGAAGAAGAAAATTGCCCTGGTTTACTACAACCATCACGCGGGCAAGGACGATATCGGTGCTTCTTACCTGAACGTAATGGAGAGCGCGGCAAAAATTCTCCAGGCCCTGCGGGATGACGGCTACCGGGTGGACGGTGATTTATCCGCGGAAGCGGTGGAGGAGCTAATCCGGCAGCGGGGAAGGAACATCGGCAGCTGGGCGCCGGGCGAATTGGAAGCTCTGGTGCAGGCGGGAGACCTGATAACCATCCCGGTGGAAAAATACCTGGAGTGGTACGGTACCCTGCCGGAAAAACTCCGGGCGCAGGCGGAGGAAGAGTGGGGTCCGCCGCCGGGGAACATCATGGTTTACGATGGAGAAATTGTTATACCCGGGGTTATGCTGGGCAACATCTTCCTGGGGCCGCAGCCCGTGCGGGGCTGGGGTGATGATCCCGGCAAGATCGCCCATTCACCGGATTTGCCGCCGCACCACCAGTATATTGCCTTTTACCTGTGGCTGCAGAAGGAATTCGGCGCCGATGCGGTAATTCACCTGGGCACCCACGGCACCCTGGAATGGCTGCCGGGTAGAAGTGTGGGCCTGGGCGAGGACGACTGGCCCGACGCCTTAACCGGCAACATGCCGGATATCTACCCCTACATTGTAAACAACCCCGGCGAAGGTACCCAGGCCAAGCGGCGGGGGTACGCGGTGACTATCGACCATCTTATTCCCCCCATGATCAAGCCGGGACTTTACGGGGAACTGGCCGAGCTGCAGAGCCTGCTGGGGGATTACCAGCAGGCAGTAGAGGACGGCAATACGACCAGGGCGAACAATTTGCAGGAGCAGATAATTCAGAACGTGAAGGAAAACAACCTCGACCGGGAGCTGGGCATCGACCTGGATAATGCAGAATTTTCCGGTGTGGCCGAAGAACTTCACGAATACCTGGAGGAACTGGCTGCGGAGTTAATGCCTTACGGCCTGCATGTCTTTGGGCAGCCCCCGCAAGGGGAGATGCTGGATTTAATGATCGATTCCATTATAGGTTTTGATCCGGAATCCCGGGCAGGCAGCGAAGAACAGATCAGGGCTAATTTGCTCCTGACCACGAATGAAATAGATAACCTGCTCCGGGCCCTGCGCGGTGAGTACGTCGAACCGGGTCTGGGAAGGGACCCGGTGCGGGTGCCCGATGCCATGCCGACGGGCAGGAACTTGGTTTCCTTTGACTCCCGCATGGCGCCCGACCGGGCAGCCTGGAAGACGGGCAGCGAGGCTGCCGACCAGCTGCTGGACAAGTTCTACGCCGCTAACGGGCACTACCCGGAAACGGTAGGCGTGGTGCTCTGGGCTATCGAGACGATGCGCACCGGGGGGGAGACCGTGGCGATGGTGCTGCGCCTGATCGGTACCGAGCCGAAATGGGACAAAAAGGGCCGGGTAAAAGGGGTTGAAGTTACCCCTCTGAGTGAACTGGGACGGCCGCGGATTAACGTAGTGGTGACCATTTCCGGATTATTCCGGGATACCTTCTCCTATACCGTGGGGGTGCTGGATGATGCCTTCCGGCAAGTTGCCCTGCTGGAAGAGAGCCCGGAGGATAACCGGGTGCGCAAGACATACCTGGACTTGCGGGATAGGCTGGTGGAGCAGGGCCTGTCCGACGAGGAAGCAGGTTCACTGGCCGCGGCCAGGATCTTTGGCGCTGCTCCCGGGACTTACGGAACAGGCGTTTCCACGCTGGCTGAAACCACTGCGGCGTGGGACGAATCACAGGATCTGGTGGACACTTACATGAACCGGATGTCTTACGTTTACGGTAAAAGCGACTACGGGGTTGAAGCCCGTACTGCCTTCCGGGAAATACTTAAGAGCGTGGATATGGTCACCCAGGTGCGGGATTCTCTGTACGGAGTGCTGGACAACGACGACGTGGCCCAGTTCCTGGGCGGCCTGAAGCTGGCGGCACAAGCGGCCTCCGGCAATGAGGTGCAATCTTATATTGTCAACACGCGCACCGGCAGCCCCCGGGTGCAGACTTTCAGTGAGTTTGTCGGGACGGAACTGCGGAGCCGCGTGTTAAACCCCAAGTGGATCGAAGGGATGCTCAAGGAAGGGTATGCCGGGGCCAGAGAGATCGGCCAGCATGTGGCCAATATGTTCCTGGTTGACGCCACATTGGAGGGTATCGATGACTGGGCCTGGCAGCAGGTGGCGGAAACCTTTATCTTTGACGAAAATATCCGCAGTCAACTGGATCCCTACGTGGTGCAGTCCATCATCGGCTGGAACATGGAGGCAGCCCGGCGGGGTATGTGGCAGGCAGATCGGGAGACGCTGAACAGGCTGGCCGACACGTATATCCAGACGGCAGCCGAGTACGGCGTGGTTTGCTGCCACCATACCTGTTCCAACCTGGTGTTTAACGAATGGGTCGCCAGCTATACCACGGTGGACAGCGATACTTTGAACAAATTTAAAAATGTTTTTGCTGAAGCAACTGAGAAGACATTACAAATACGGACAAGTACATCTGGTCATTCCAGTTCCAGAAAAAGAAAAACACAAACTAATGAACAAACGGAAGTAACTACCGAGGAGCAACAGGAAGCGGCTGCTCCCGAGCAGCCGGAAGCAGCCGCCGAGGAACAACAGGAAGCAACTGCTCCCGAGCAACAGGAAGCATCTGCCGGCGAGCCGGCCGTGTTAACCGGGGACGCTACGGCACAGCAGACTTCTCAGGCCGGTGACCAACCGGAGACGGCTGCACCCGCGCGTACTCAGGCAGGCCGGGAAGCTCGCGAACAACAATCAGAGCCCCCGTCAAGCCAGGGGCCGGCAGGTGAACATGCAAAACAGGTTGCCAGCCGGCAGTCCGGGGAGGCCGGCAGCGGCGAGCAGGTCGATAAACCCGCACGCAAAGCCTACGAAATTGAGGTAGAAAAAGTAGAAAAAGACGCGCAGCCTGCCGGAACCGGCCGCAAGGCGGTAACCGTCCTTGCTATCCTGGGAGCATTGGCTGTACTGGGTGTCTTCCTCAAGGGTTACCTTAACAGACCCAGATAAGTATCTGCCGCATTTTGAGCCTCTTCAGATCAGCGGTGGTATTTTAGTGGCCACCGGGCTTCTTCCGGCTCCCGGCGCACGGCCCGGGGAGATGTGCCTTCTTTAAGGTAGAGCAACACTTCCCGGGCCCAACAACGCCGGCAGGATTATCCGAAACGTTATCGAAGTAAAAAAGGTGGCAATCGTGCATGGTATTCATGGTATTAATGAACAATTTCCCAAAAAGGTAAAACTGTTTTGCATATGACTTTGGTGCTGGCTGGAGGGCTAAAATGGCAAGGAGCAAAAAATATGGGAAGACCTGGTGGGGTAATGCTTGGGTCGAAGCGCTGGAAAGAATAGACTATAATACCAATCGCCTGCCCCGGGGGAGAAGTTATGCCAACGGCGGCAGGGTGAGCGGAATTAAAATAGATTCGGCGGGAAGGGTGCTTGCCAGGGTGAGGGGTACCCGCGCCACCCCGTACAAAATTGAGATCAAACTCAAAGAGTTTTCCCGGCAGGAAAGGGAAACGGCCGCGGCCATAATAGCCGGGGACCCGGCCCTGGCTGCTGAGCTGTCCATGGGCCGGCTTCCCGAAAAGATCCTGCAGCTATTAGAGAAGAATAATATCTATCTTTTGCCGGGCGCCTGGAGCGACATTGTTGCCCATTGCTCTTGCCCGGACTGGGCCAACCCGTGCAAGCACCTGGCGGCAGTTTATTATATCCTGGCCAACGAAATCGACAAAGACCCTTTTATCTTGTTCAAGCTGAGGAATGTCGATGCCCGGGAACTGATGCGGGCGGCAGGTTTTATCGGCCGAGAGCCCGGCGCCGGACCCGACCGGGCGGAAGGGATAGCTGCCGGCTGGCCTTCTTTTGTGCCTTATCAACAAGTTGAAGTTCCCGGGAGGGAGAGCGAGACGGCGGCGAAAAATACGGCTAAAGCAGCAAAAGCGGCGGGGTATGGCCCGGAGGGATCCGGGGAAATACCGGTCGACTTAAGCGCCCTTGCCGAAAACAAGGAAAGCGAGGCCATTTTTGCCCTCCTGGGCGAATCGCCCCTGTTTTACTCTTACGGGGACTTTAAGGCCTTGTTGTTAAAGGCATATAAAAATATTTCCCGTTCCATGGAAAAACTTGAGCTGCTGGAAAACGGCTTTTCCTTTAAGGATGTGGCCTTCGCCCTCATCTACCCTTCAGCCGAGGAACTGAAAAAAAATCTGTTCGGAAAACACCAGGGGCGGCAGTTTTGCCAGGAGTTTTTCTTTTTTGCCGCTCCCCTTGATCCTGCTTCCGGGGAAGAAAAGTTTGATCTCTCTTCTTTGCATTCTCCGGTGGGCGAGAAAAAAATACTGCATATGCCCCTGGCGGCAGGAGAAAAATTGGTCTTGAAAAGGAAAAGAGGAATATTGCTGCCGGCGGGGGCTGTTTTGGATCTTTTTCTTTCTCTTCCCTTGAAGCTGCCCGGCAATCGTACATCCCCTTGGGCGGATTTTTTGAGCGCGGCTACAGCAGTTGCCCAGGCGCTGGCAAAGTCGTCTTCTTTTGTACCGGTTTTGAGAGGTCTGGATACAGGGGAGGCAAAGACTCAAGGGCGGGGGAACTTTTGCATTGTCTATAGGCCCCTGGACAGGTCCGGGAAGCTGCAGCGGGCAGTGGACTACCTCGTTTCCATAATGCCGCCCGGTTTTGTCTTTTGCCGAAAGGAAAAAGGGATTCTGGAGGGCTCTGCGGCCGTTGAGGAATTTTTAACCCTGGCTCTTACCTATCTTGTTGGCCGCTACGCCGGTGTTGAGCCGGATGCCGGCGATAAAGTGGCCAGAGCCTTTTTCTGCGGAGAACCTTACTACGCTGAAAAATTTGAGGAAGAGCAGACGGCCAAGGCAATTTCCGACTGGCTGGGCTGGCTCAACCTGCGTCCCGCCGGCATCGCTCCGGTAATCAAAATAGGTCTGCCCCGTTCCGGCAAAGAAAAATTTACCCTCAGGGTGCGTGTGGAGAATAAAAGAGACCCGCTGGCGCCGGTATTGCCGCTGAGCGAAGTGTTTTCCGACAAAAAGGAGCTTTTTTCCCTGCCCATTGAATATGTCCGCCGGGAAGTGGCACGCCAGTTGACGATTGCCGGGGAATACATTCCCATCCTGAAAAAACTGTTAAGCTATAAAGGGAAAAAACTTGCCAACCTTTCCCCGGAAACCCTGGCCGAATTTCTTACCCAGGGGCAACATGTATGCTCCCTGCTGGGAATCAGGGTGATGATACCTAAAGATTTACAGCAAATGGTTGTCCCCCGGGTGACGCTGGCGGCAAAGACGGTACAAGACCGGGGGAAAACCGTCTCCTATTTCAATCTGCATGAGATGCTGGAATTCTCCTGGCAGGTGTCTTTGGGCGGCGTTACCATGACCGGGGAAGAATTTTGCAAGCTGGCGGAGTCTG
This sequence comes from uncultured Peptococcaceae bacterium, assembly GCA_913064925.1. Lineage (GTDB taxonomy): Bacteria > Bacillota > Desulfotomaculia > Desulfotomaculales > Desulfallaceae > CAJYBN01. The sequence continues at coordinate 2,664 of CAJYBN010000074.1, read as the reverse complement.
CAGCAGGAGTGGTGAAATTCAAAGAACAATACCTGCTCCTCAAACCGGAAGAAGTAAAGGGTATTTTAGCTAAACTGCGCGACCCTGTGCCGCGACTTTCGGCAATGGAGGCGCTGCGGGCCGCCGTTACCGGGGAGGCGGCGGGGGCGATTTTTAACCCCGACCGGGCCTTGCAGCAGCTGGTGGACAATCTGGGTGCGCCGGCGGAGGTTTCTTTGCCGGCAGGGTTGAAGGCGGACCTGCGCCCTTACCAGCAAAGGGGTTTCAAGTGGCTGTATCATAACGCCGTCAGGGGCCTTGGGTCCTGCCTGGCCGACGATATGGGCCTTGGCAAAACGCTCCAAGTGATAGCTGTTATCTTAAAGCTGAAAGAAGAGGGGCGGCTGGAGAAGCCTGCCCTGGTCGTGTGTCCAACCACTTTGATCGGCAACTGGGTCAAGGAATGCGGCAAATTTGCCCCCTCGCTGGAAGTGGCCGTCTATCATGGAAGCAGCCGCAGGCTGAAAACCAAAGGCGCGGACATGATCATTACATCTTACGGCATCCTGCGCAGGGAAACGGCAAAATTCAAGAGGAATAAATGGGGCCTGCTGGTCATCGATGAAGCCCAGAATATAAAAAACCCGGAAAGTGAACAGACAAAAGCGGTGAAATCCCTGGCGGCCATGGGCCGTATTGCCATGAGCGGCACCCCGGTGGAAAACAGGCTGATGGAGCTCTGGAGCATTTTCGATTTCCTCAACAGGGGTTATTTAGGCACGCGAAGTGATTTCACCAGTAATTTTGCCCTCCCTATAGAGAAATACAGGGACGGGGAAAAAATCGCCCGGCTGAGAAAAGCTATAGCTCCCTTCTTGCTGAGAAGACTTAAAAGTGACGAGTCAATTATCAAGGACCTTCCACCCAAAGTGGTCAAAGAAGAAAATTGTTATTTGAGCAAGGAGCAGGCGGCCCTGTACCAGCAGGTGGTGGAACAGGTGATGGGAGAGATAGAGCAGAGCGAGGGCATAACCCGTAAAGGCCTTGTTTTTAAACTGATAACATCACTCAAGCAGATCTGTAACCATCCGGTGCAGTACAGTAAAAAGGGAAAGGCGGCGAAGGAGCATTCGGGCAAGGCCGAGAAAGCGCTGGCCTTGCTGGAGCAGATTGTGGCCGCGGGGGAAAAGGCCCTGCTTTTTACCCAGTACAGGGAAATGGGAGAACTGCTGGTGGAACTGATTAGGGAGGAGTTGCAGGTGGAGGCTCTTTTCTTCCACGGCGGCGTTTCCCGCCAAAAGCGGGACGAAATGGTGGAAAAGTTCCAGGAGGACAAAGATTCCGTTCCCATTATGGTGGTTTCCCTCAAGGCCGGGGGGACGGGGCTGAATTTGACGGCTGCAACCCATGTGATCCACTATGACCTCTGGTGGAACCCCGCCGTGGAAGATCAGGCTACCGACAGGACATACAGGATCGGGCAAACCAAAACGGTTATGGTCCACCGCCTGATCAGCCTGGGCACCTTTGAAGAAAAAATCAATGCCATGATGGCGGCTAAAAGAGAGCTTGCCGAGCTAACGGTTACCGCGGGCGAAAGCAGCATCAGCGAGCTTTCCAACGAAGAGCTTAGGGAACTATTCAAGCTGGAAGGTTGAGGATTGAATGCACCGGAGCCATGAATATTGCTGCGGAAGCTTAAATCTGGAGCACTTTCCGCCGGTCTAAAACGCGTTTCCAAGAAGACATGATGAACTAGCCCCGGCAAATCTATCTTCATCATGCTCATGCTGGCGACGGGCTCCAGGCGCGGCGAGGCATTGGGCCTCAGGTGGCCCGACCTGGATTAGAAAAGAAGGTTATACGTATAATCAAAGAGCTGCGATATAACCTTCTGACCTGGGAGCTAAAGTTGAAGGGTGTTAAGGCCAAGAAGAGCAAAAGGCAGATGATGCCAAAGACCGCGGTTTAGCTTCTCAAGATGAGGCAGGTCGAACAATTTTTTCAACGATTTCAATAATTTTTTGGAAAGCCAATAAGATATATTCAATATTTTGGACATTATCGCCATAATGGCGTTCTATTTCCATAAAATAGAGCCCCTTCCCCAACAAACCAATTTCAAGCTATACTATATTTATCTATATTTATGCAGCGGGGGACAGGGGGTTGATTTTTTGCGGGCGGCATTTTATGGCAGGGTTAGCACCGAGGAACAGGCTGAACGAGGAAGCATTGAAAACCAGGTCGAGTTTGCCAAAAAGTATTTTGACCTGCATGGCCCCGCGCTTAACTTGGAAGGTTATGAGTTATACCTTGATGATGGCGTCTCCGGTGCTATCCCAATAGAGGAGCGCCCGGCCGGCGCTAAGCTCATGGCTGATGCCAAAAACAAAAAATTTCAAGCCGTATATGTTTACCGCCTGGACCGTTTGGCTAGAAGTACACTATATGTTCTTTCCGCTTATGAATTTTTTGAAAAACATGGGATTGCACTTCGCAGCATGACGGAAATGTTTGATACGAGTACAAGCAGCGGCAAGTTTTTCATGACCATGCTGGCCAGCATAGCAGCACTGGAAAGAGATACTATCCTGGAAAGGACACAGCTGGGGAAGGAGCGGGCCGCTAGAGAGGGGCGCTGGATATCCGGGCAGCCGCCGTTCGGGTACCGGGTTGGCGATG